>CBFGVX010000037.1:0-29548 GCA_965652425.1 uncultured bacterium
AACCGACGACATTCACGTTGGCAACGTGACGCTCTACCACTGAGCTACACCCGCGGGTGTTCCGGCCGGTGGACGAACCATTCGGCCGGGCCGGAAAACATATTGTCGGCCCGACGGCGTGTCAACTGAATCGCCGCCGTATCCCGGTCTGTGGACAAGAACCGCCGGTTTCGGAGGGTTACCGGGCGGCGACCGAGTCGTCGCCGGGGGCCTGGCCCCCCGCTTCATCCAGCAGCCGCTGGAGCTCTCCGGGTGTGAAGCTGTCGACCGTGCGAGGGCCATCGAGCTCGGGGCCGTAGATCACCCAGGTCGGGATGCCGGTTCGGCCGACCTGCTCGCGGAGGAACCGCTTAACCTCGGGGCGGTCGAAATCCGCCTCGAAGATGACGACATCGTCCTGCCTGAGGCGTGAGAAGACCGGTTCGGGCTCCAGAACGGTTTTCTTGAACGCTTTGCAACTGACGCACCAATCCGCCGTGAAATCAACGAACACGGTCTTGCCCTGATCGAGGGCCGTGGTCAGACCCGCTTCGGAGAAGTCGAGCCAGACTCCGGACACCACGCCCCCGCTGCCACCGGTGGCGCCGGCCAGCAGTTCCTGACGCTTGTCGTACTCGGCTCGGTTGGTCTCGATGAGGTTGCCCATGCCCAGGACCGCCAGCGCGACGATGCCGATGCCGACCACCCCCACGACGCCGCGCACGGCGACGGAATTGGCGACCTTGCGGGCCCCCACCAGCACCACGAGGCCCGCCGCGACGATCAGCAGCAGCGCGACGAGCCATTCGATGTCGGAGGCGAGGTACGGCCGGTTCTTGAGGAGGGTTTTCAGCCCGGTCGTGGCGAAGAACGCGCCCGCCGCGAGCATGAGCAGGCCCATCGACTTCTTGACCATCTCGCCGGCGGGACCGGTCTGGGGAACCTTCTTCACGAGCTTGGGGTTGGCCGAGAGGACCAGGTAGGGAGCGGCCATGCCGACACCCAGCCCGACAAAGACAATCATCACGGTCGACGGCGGAAGCGCCGTGCCGCCCGCCAGCAGCCCCCCGACGATCGGCCCGAAACACGGCAGACCGAGCACGGCGGTCATGACCCCGAACAGGAACGAGCCGGAAGGCGAGTCGGCCTTGGGGTTGAACATGTAGGTCGATTTGGGCAGCGAGAAGGTGAACAGGCCCATGATCCCGAGGCCCATGAGCACGATGATCAGGCCCATGCCCAGCGTGACCGGCCAGAAGCTGAAGACCGTGGACGGGTCGATGCTGTTGGCGGTCGCGGCGACAGGGACGCCCACGCCGATCCAGAACGCCGCGACGCCAAGGGCCATCCACACCCCGAGCATGAAGGTGCGCTTGCGATCGGACTGGGCGTGCTGCGACAGCGTCATGATCTTGATGGGGATGACCGGGAGCACGCAGGGCATCAGGTTCAGCAGGGCCCCGCCGATGAAGCTGGCGAGGAACAGGGAGAACAGGCCAGCCCCGATGTCGAAGCCGAACAGGGAGCGGCCAGGCGCGGCGACGGGCGCGGAGGCCGAGGCCTCGTCCGCCTCGTCGGCGGAGTCCGTCGGGAGCGTTTCAAACGGGGCGATACCGGCGAAGGTCTCACCGATCCCGTCGGCACCCACCGGCGCGGCTCCGGCCTCAAGGACCGTGAAGGTGATCTCGAACTCGGGGAACTCCGGGGGCAGGCAGGTCATATCGTCGCAGGCCTGGTAGGTCAGCGCGACGGTCAGCGTCTGCTCGCCCAGCGGGGCGTCACCGGCGATGGTGACCGGGAGGTAGAAGACCGCGTTCTCGTAGTAGGTCGGCTTGAGGACGAAATCCTGCTTGCCCGTGGGGTCGAGGACTTTGGCCTCGTAAAGCTCCGGAAGCTGGAGCCGGTGCTCCACGCTCGCCCACTCGGGGGCATCCTCTGACAGCCCGACCTCGGTGCGGACCGCGAAGCCGAAGTCCGGACCCAGATCCGCGTGTCCCTCGACCGGCCAGGTGTGGAACCCGTTGCGATGGGTGATCGTGACCGCGATGGGAAGGATGTCACCCCTGGCAATCGAGGCGTACCGGGCCTGGACGGATGCCTCAACATCCGGAGCCGTTCCACCCAGCTGAGGTAAGCCGGGACCGAAGCTCGGCTGAGCCGCGGCGGTCAGTGAAATCCCGATCAAGCTGAAGAGGAGGATGCCCGCGCGGAGCATCCAGCCATGAAGAATCGATCGATCGGCCCGCATGCGGGTCCTCCGAATGTAGAAGTATGGGAAATCTCGGATCCGGAGTGTAATCGCGACCCGCCCCGGATTGTTCCCCTTCCGGCCTGTCGAATCGCCCTTGGGAGGCCATCGGTGGGCCCGCCGCCTCAAGTCGGCTCCGTCGGCCGGTCGATAGTCCGGATAAGGCGGTTTCTGCCTACGGAGTGATGCTGCGCATGAGCGATGTGCTCGACCAATCCGACATCGATGCCCTGCTGTCGGCCGTGGACGATTCCGAGGTCGAGCACGAGAAGCCCACGGAGCGGATCTTCTCCCGGCATCGCAAGGAGCACGAGAAAAGCCGCGTCGAGGTTCGGGATTACGACTTCAAGCGCCCCGAACGCGTCTCCAAGGACCAGATGTTGGCCCTCCAGACCCTCCACGAGGCGTTCGCCCGCTCGTACGGCGCGTCCTTGTCCGGGTTTCTGCGCACGATCGTGGAGGTCAAGGTCGCGTCCTGCGAGCAGATGACCTATTCCGAGTTCATCGCCGGACTGCCGAACCCGACCAGCTTCAACCTGCTCGAAGCCAACCCGCTCGAGGGCCAGATCTGCCTCGAAATCAGCCCGCTGATCATCTATCCGATCATCGACCGGCTCCTCGGCGGCACAAACACCGAGCTGTTCATCCCCCAGCGCCCGCTCACGATGATCGAGAACCGGCTGATCCACAAGATCCTCGATCGGGCCGTGGACGGGCTCCGGGAGGCCTGGGAGTCGATCCGGCAACTCTCGTTCAGCATCACCGGGGGCGAATCCAACCCTCAGTTGGTCCAGATCGTCCCGCCGAACGAGGTGGTCATCGTCATCGGCTTCGAAATCAAGATGGCCAACCGGGCCGGAACCATGAACCTCTGCATCCCCTACGCGGTGATCGAGCCGCTGATGGAGGATCTGGCTGCCCAGAGCTGGTTCAGTTCCGCCCGCATGAAGGGAACCAAGGAGTTCAGCACGCGACTGGAGTCCAAACTGAGGGGAGCCAGTCTCTGCGTGTCGGGCACTCTGGCCAGAACCACGATCACCCTCGAAGACCTGATGAACATGGAAGTGGGCGATCTGGTGGTCACCACCACGCCCGCGGCGGATCCGGTCGTCATCGAGGTCGAGGACGAGCCGAAACTCCTTGCTCACATTGGGCAATACAAAGGCAAGCGGGCCTTGCGGGTGATCAAACCCATCGATGAGGCGAAACGCCGGACGCTGGGCGACTGAACGGATCTGGCGATCAAGGGCCGCCCGGACGACCGATAGTTTGACCGCGCGCCGGATGTACGGGTATAGTAAGCAGACGATCACTTCTCACGGGCGGCATTCGGTCGCCTCTGAAAGGGTATCCATTGATGACGCATGTGGTTCGCGGACATGACTGGTGAGCTGGCAACAGCTTGTCGCTGCGGGAGACGCGGGATGACCTGAGTTTCAGGGACAACTCGCGAGGCCGATCCATCGGTCTCTCCCGAAAGGCCCTTGAGTGGGTCTGACGGTCCGACGCGGACCACGAGTGTCATCAGACACGCGTGGCCTGTTTCGTTTTTGGGCCAATCTCACCGAATCGTGCGGCCTCGCCGCGACATCCTGACATCCTGACAACCAGGCAGAACACCCACGAGGGTACGGAACACACCAATGATGAACAGCCAGGAAATGATGCGTCTGATCGAATCCATCGCTCGCGACCGAGGCGTCGAGCGTGAGATTCTGATCGCGGACCTTGAGCAGGCGATGATCACCGCCGCCCGGAAATTCTACAACTCGATAGACATTGAAGAGTTCAACTGCAATATCGACCGCATCACCGGTCAGATGACCCTGACCCGGCACGGCGAGCCGCTGGACATGTCGCCCCAGGAGTTCGGGCGCATCGCGGCCTCGACCTTCAAGCAGGTGATGATCCAGAAGTTCCGCGAGGACGAGCGTCAGTCGATCTACGATCAGTTCATCAAGCGGGTCGGCGAACTCGCCACCGGCGTGGTTCAGCGGTACGAGGGCGGTTCATTGGTGATCACGATCGACCGGGCCGAGGGCTTCATGCCCCGCTCGGAGCAGATCCCCGGCGAGCAGTTCCATCCGGGCGACCGGGTTCGCGTGCTCATTCTCGATGTCCGGGCCGTGGGCAATCAGGTCAAGATCGTGCTCTCGCGCGGCGCACCGGAGTTCATCAAGAAGCTCTTCGAGGTCGAGGTCCCCGAGGTCGCCGAGCGCGTCATCGAAATCAAGGCCATGGCCCGCGAGGCCGGCTACCGCACCAAACTCGCCGTCAGCTCGATCGACTCCAAGGTAGACGCGGTCGGCGCGTGCGTCGGTGTCCGGGGTTCCCGCATCAAGAACATCGTCGATGAGCTCAACGGCGAGAAGATCGACATCGTGCGCTGGAACGAGTCCAGCCAGATCCTGATCCAGAACGCCCTGAAGCCCGCCGAGGTCGTCGAGGTCTCGCTGTGCTTCGAGCTTGGCCGGGCCACCGTGGTCGTCAACGACGACCAGCTCTCGCTGGCGATCGGCAAGCGGGGCCAGAATGTCCGCCTCGCCGCCCGCCTGACCGGCTGGGATGTTGACATCCTCACGCCCGAGGAATTCAACAAGGGTCTGGACGCGATGGCCGAAACCCTGCGCAGCGTCGAAGGCGTCACGGAGGAGCAGCTCGACCGCCTGGCAGCGCTCGGCATGATCAGCGTGTTCGACATCGAGGAAGTCGGTGTCGAGGTGCTGGTCAACGAGATCGAGATGGACGAAGCCGTCGCGCAGAAGGCCGTCGAGGCCGCCTCCGCTCGGGCGAAGATCATCTCCGAGGAGCAGGAACGCGAGAAGGAAGAAGCCGAGAAGCGCAAGGCCGAGGAGGCCGAAGCGGCTCGGCGCTTGCTCGAAGGAGACTTCGAGGCGGGCGAGGGTGGCGAGCTCGATGCCGACACCGCCGCCGCGGCGATTCTCGGCTTGGGCTCCGCCGAGCGTGCCGCTTCGCAGAGGTCGCAGGATGCCCCTCAGACCGACGAATCAGACGACGCCCGCGCCGAGGCCATCCTCTCGGGCGATCCCGACAAGGAGAAGTCCGAGGACTGATGCCGCTTCGCGCAGAAGCCCCCGGATTTCTCACCGATTGATTGTTTCCTTGCCCGTCCGCCGACTCGGCTGGCGGGCCACAGACCGCCGCAGTTCGAACGCTGGAGAACACTTTGGCCAAAGCCAAGCGAGTACACGAGATAGCCAAGGCCCTTGGAGTGAAATCCAAGGCAATCGTCGACAAGTGTGAGGCGGAGGGTATCCCTGCGATCACCAACCACATGTCGAGCGTCTCCGCCGGGCTCGAAGCGACGATCAAGGAATGGTTCGCTTCCGGCGAAGGCGAAGCCGACAGCGGCGGCACTGCGGTCGAGACCGCGGCCAAGGTCGACCTGTCCAAGGCCCGCGTGAAGCGTCGCGCAGCGGCCAAGAAGAAGGCCGAGGCCACCGCCGACGAGGGTGACGGCGAATCCGACACCGATTCCGCTCAGGCGAAGGAGACCGTGTCCGCCCCGGTGGCCAAGAAGGCCGCACCCACGGATACTCCGACCGAAACACCCGCGCCCGAAGCGAAGGCACCGGCTGCGACACCTCAAGCGAAGAAGGCCGAGCCAGAGGTTGCACCGGCTGCGGCGGAGGTGGAAACGGAGACCACCAAGTCGGCTCCCGCTCCGGAGGCCAAGCCGCAACAGAAGACCGAACCGAAGCGTGCGGCGGAAACCACGGTGTCTCCACAGCCCGCGAGGCAGACCGAGCCGGTCATGAATGTGCCCAACCGACCGAAGGTGATCGCGCCCGCCGGCCCGACCATCAAGGATGTCGAGAAGAACAAGGCCAAACTCAGCGGTCCCAAGGTCATCCGCGTCGAAACCCCGGACATCATCGAAGCCCCGCGCCAGCGTCGCGGCTACGACGGACCGTCCATCCCGATGTCGCGCGGACCGCGTGGCGGAGGCGGTGCGGGTGGACCGATGATGCCCCCGCCCGACGAATCGGGCGTGCGTCGGAACCGGCGTCGAGGTGGAGGCGGAGCGGCAGAACCCGCCGCTCCAGGTCGCAAGGGCAAGGGCCCCGGCTCCGGCGACAGCAGTCGCAACTGGCGTCATCAGGACCTTGTGGAGCGCGAGGAACGATTGAGCCGCGCCGACGGCTTCCTGCGTCAGCGCCGTCGAGACCAGAAGGCCCGCGATGGATCGGGCGGGTCACAGAAAGCCCAGTCGGCTGCCGAAACCGGGGGCACGGTCAAGATCGCCGCTCCTTTCACGATCAAGGACCTCTCCGCCGCGACCGGCGTGAAGGGTGCTGACATCGTCAAGAAACTGTTCATGCAGGGCGTGATGGCCAGCATCAACTCCGCGATCGAACCGGAGAAGGCGCAGGAGCTGATGATCGACTGGAACATCGAACTCGAAGTCACCGAGCAGGCCACCGGGGCTGCGGCGGTGCTGGAAGAGTTCGAGAAGCGTGAGATGACCGACGAGCGAGGTCGCTTCCCGGTCGTCACCATTCTGGGCCATGTCGACCACGGCAAGACATCGCTGCTCGACTACATCCGCAAGGCCAATGTCGCCAAAGGCGAAGCCGGCGGCATCACGCAGGCGACCTCGGCGTTCCTCGTGGATGTCAACGCCGGGCAGGGCGCCGAGAAGGTCTGCTTCCTCGATACGCCGGGCCACGAGGCGTTCACGGAGATGCGTTCTCGTGGCGCGAGCGTGACGGACATCGTCGTGCTCGTCATCGCCGCCGACGACGGCGTCATGCCCCAGACGGTCGAGTCGATCAACCACGCCAAGGCGGCGGGAGTTCCCATCCTGGTCGCGCTCAACAAGATCGACCTGGTTGGTGCGAACAAGAACGAGAACATCCAGCGCATCTACGGCCAGCTCGCCGAGCACGGCTTGAATCCCACCGAATGGGGCGGGGACACCGAGGTCATCAAGGTGTCGGCCCACACCGGCGAGGGCATCGACAACCTGCTCGAAACCCTCGCGCTCACCGCCGAGATCCAGGAGTTCAAGGCCGACTTTGCCGGACCGGCTACCGGTTCTGTGATTGAGTCGAAGATGGAAGAGGGTCGCGGTGCGACCGCGAACATCCTCGTCCAGCAGGGCGAACTCAAGGTCGGCGACTTCATCGTCGCGGGCCGGGCGTTCGGGCGCGTGCGTGACATCACCAGCGATCGCGGCGAGAAGCTCAAGACCGCCGGTCCCTCGACCCCGGTACAGATCTCCGGCATCGACGAACTGCCTGACCCCGGCGACAAGTTCTACATCGTCAAGACGCTCAAGCGTGCCGAGCAGGCCGCCGAGCAGCGTCGCGAGGAAGACCGCCAGCGTCAGCTCGCGCAGCCCAAGCTCACGCTCGACTCGATGTTCGCATCGATGGACGAGCAGGCGACGACCAAGGAACTGCTGGTCGTGCTCAAGGCCGATGTGCAGGGCTCGATCGACGCGATCCGCAAGTCTATCGAGGATGTCTCAACCGACGAGATCAAGATCCGCGTGCTGCACGCCGCCGTTGGCGGCATCACCGAGTCGGATGTGACGCTGTCCGCCGCGTCGGGCGCGATCGTGTTCGGCTTCAATGTCATCCCGTCGGCCAAGGCCCGTCGCCAGGCCGAGGACAAGGGTGTCGAGCTCCGCTCGTACCGCGTGATCTACGACATCGTCGACGATGTGCGCAAGGCGGCATCCGGCCTGCTCAGCCCGGAAGTGCGCGAAGAGGTGCTCGGCCACGCCGAAGTCCGTCAGGTCTTCCGCATCACCAAGGTCGGCTCGGTCGCGGGCTGCTATGTCACCGACGGTGTCATCGAGCGGAACGCGCTCATCCGCGTCACCCGCAACGACATCGTCATCGAACAGGACCGCGTGCTCGAACAACTCAAGCGCTTCAAGGACGATGCCAAGGAAGTCAAGGCCGGTCAGGAGTGCGGCATGAAGATCGTCGGCTACGACGACATCAAGGAAGGCGACATCCTCGAGTGCTTCCGCAAGACCGAAGTCGCACGGGAGCTCTGATCCATCGCCATGCATGTCGGTGTTCTCCAGATTGAACTGCTGATCCGGGCGAGCGAATCGCTCAAGGACAAGCGGCGCGTCGTGAAGTCGGTCAAAGACCGTTTGCACCGCGAGCATCAGGTGTCCGTCGCCGAGGTTGCCACGCAGGACCACCACCGCGTCGCGACGCTCGGGGTCGCGGTCACCGCCGAAGAAGCGCCTCGCTGCGCCTCCGTCCTTGATGCCATCGTTCAGAAACTCAACGATCGCGCTTCGCGTCCGGGCGCGGGGGAACTGACCTTCGAAGTGGGCGAATCCGCGCGTCGGGTGCTCTCGCTCGAAGAGATCCCGCACACCGATCTGGAGCGAGACCGCACGGCGATCGATGCGGAGATGCTCCGCCACGCCACCGGGGAGACCGCTTCATGAGCCGGCGAGCAGAACAGATGTCCTCTGTGATCCATCGCGCGTGCCAGTCGGTGCTGAGCGCCGGCTTCGGCGATCCGCGTCTGGACGGTCTGATGCTGACCATCACTTCGGTGAAAGTGACCGCCGACCTGCGGACCGCCGTCATCAGCGTGAGCGTGCTGCCCGCCGAGAAGGAGCGGCGCGCCATCGCCGGGCTCAAGGCCGCCGCGAAGCATGTCCGCAGACAGGTAGGCGACCTTGTTTCCGTGCATCAGTTGCCGGAGTTCGTGTTCAAAGTGGACAAGGCCGCCAAGCGTCAGGCCGAGGTGCTCGAAGCGCTCGCCCGCGTCCGGGCCGAATCCGAACCGCAAACCCCGACCACCGAAACCAAAGAAGACCCGTCCGGCGATCACGACATCGACCACCCCTCAGAAGCAGACAGGGAGCAGCAACCGTGAGCTCATCCGACCACGCCGCGGCGTTCCAGAATGCCCTCGATCACCTTGCCTCGGTTTACGAACCCGCTGAGCGGGGCGAGGACCTTGAGCCGATCCGCCAGCTTGTCTATTCATTCCTGCTCTGGGACTGCACGACCAGCCGCGCCGACAATGCGTTCAAGCGCCTCGAAGACACCTATGTCGATATGAACGACCTCCGGGTCTCCCGCACCGAGGAGATCATGGGCGTTCTCGGCAAAACCTATCCCCGTGCCGACGAACGGGTCGCACGGATCAAGGCCTCGCTGCGCGATGTCTACCTCAGAGAGCACGCCGTTTCTCTCGCTTCGCTTCGCGAGGGCGGCAAGCGCGAAGCCCGCAAGTATCTGGAATCGCTTGAAGGCATGCACCACTTTGTCGCCGCAAGGGTTGCCCTGCTGGCAATGGACAGCCACGCGGTGCCGATTGAGGAGCGGCTCTACGCGAAGTTCCTGAAGGCGGGCATTTTCGAGCCGGATACCCCGATCGAAAAGGCGATCGGTTCGATCGAGCGCCATGTCAAAGCCAGCGAAGGGCTTGATACTTACCTGATCCTTCAGGCGTACAGCGAAGACACCTCGACCGACGGCTCGGAACTTGCCGGTTCCGCCAAACCGACCAAGAAAAAGCCGTCCTCGCGGACCACCAACAAAACTGCTGCATCCACACGCAAAACCAGCCGTAAAAAGAAGTCGGCCAAGTCCTGAGACCACCCAAGCGGACCGCCGGAAGGAGTCCTGCGTGCAGACCGGCCATCGAAACGGAACACCTCTGTGCGTTGGCCTGTGTCTTTCGCTTCTGATCGGCTTCGCTCCACTCTCAGTTCGGTCCGTGATGGCGAGCCAGGACACCGTCGCCGATGCCGCGTCGCTGGACGACGCCTTCGAGCAGCGCCTCGCTGAAGAGGCGGCCGCTGCGTGGAACTGGAATCCCGCGATCCCACGCCCCGCCGTGCTCGCCGATTGGGGGATTGCGCCGAGCGATGTGGATCGGGCGAAACTCGCCGGTGACCGCCTCAGCGCTTTGTACCGTGAGCACTTCCCGGAACCGGCCGAAGCCGTCTCTCTATCAGCGCAGGATCTGAAAAGCAGCGAAGACCATTTCGGTGCGGGCCAGCGGCATCTGGATGCGGGTCGAACCGATCAGGCGATCGCGAGTTTTCGCAGCGCGGCCCGTCTGAACCCGAACCGAGCGGACATCTGGGCGAAGCTCGGGCATGCGCTCAACGATGCGGGCAACGCCATCGCGGCCAAGGCCGCGCTGCAGGAAGCCGTCGCGCGGGAGTCGACCGATTTCGCAACGCTCCTGGCGTACGGCCAGTTGGCCTCCCGCTTCCGAGACGATCAAACCGCCGCCGCGGTGCTGTTGAGGGCCTCGGAACACCCCGACCGCCTCGCTGAACCCGGGGCGGAATCGATTCTCGCCGCCGAACTCGGCGCGTGCCTGCTCCGGTTGGGACACCTTGATGCCGGCAGCGTCCTGATCGCGAATCTTGCGGATATGCCCGATCAACTGGACGCGCCGACACGCTACCGTCGAGAGCTGGACCAGCTTTTCCGATCACGACGATCGTTGTTTGCCGACGCCGCCCAGGCCAGCTTCGCTGTTGGCGCTTACGAGCGCACACTCGCACTGCTGCGTCGGGTCGAATCGCTCCCCGGTTCATCAGAGCACCGCCAGCTCGCAGCGTTGTCGTATGTCCTGCTGAGCAGCGGTCGCCCCGCCATCGCTGCGGAAGCGCTCCTGAACCGCTTCGCGCACGATACTCCGGATGCCGAATCGATCTCGCTTCTTGAGATGATCGCTGAGCATTCCGACATCGGCCCTCTGATGGAGTCCCGACTCAGAACGATCGCTGCTGAGCTGCCCAAGGATCGTCGTGAACGGGCGAGGCAGAGTTTCACCCTGGCGCGATCCGTGCTGCACAGCCGGCCCGCTGATCGCCTGGTGATTCTGATGAGCCATCTCGAATCGCATCCCGCGGACATGACGGTGCTCAGCGCATTTCTCTGCGAAGCACCGGCGTCATCCGTGAAGGACCTGCTCGGCTTGTTCCCGATGCTTGAGCCGGAGATAAGCGGTCTGCGGCTCGCCCTGCACGAAGAAGATCCCGAGGCCCTCGGCCCGATCCGCATCCGGAGACACCTCAGAGAAGGTCGGTTCGAAGACGCTCTCGAGCTGGCCACACCCATCGACGGAAACGCGGAAATCGTTTTCACTGAGATCATCGTTGATGCCATGCAACTCGCCAACGCGGGGCAAGGCGAGGACGCCGACCGGTTGCTCGATAAAGCGATCTCGCAGGCCTCGTCACACGAGCAACAGATCGCGGTCAGCAGAGCGTTGTTGAACCGAGGCCGATTTCGCGATGCGTTGCGTCTGCTCGATCCGATCCTGTCCGGCGATCAAACCTCGGCTCCGCTCCGTCTTCTGGCGCTGCACATCGCCGCACTGACTTCCGATCGTCTCGGCGATAGCGATGAAGCCCTTCGGCTTTCCGATGCGGCACTCGAGATCGATCCGCTTCATTCACTGGTAGCCCGGCATGTCGCTCGGATGACCGAATCGCCCGCCGCGATAGCACGGCTTCGGGATATCCCCGGAACCGAAGCGGACCTGCTGCGCTCCCAGGCACAGAGCGCCATGGCGAAGGAGCAATTCGATCTGGCCGAGCGGCTACTTCTCAGCGCATGGGAGCGCCCTTTGGCAGATGACGGGATCGCGGACATGCTCGCGGGACTGTGGCTGCGCTCGGATTCTTTGCCTCGGGCCGAGCAGTGGCTGATCGAGCAATCGCTCCGTTTTCCCGACCGCGAACGGCTGGCAGTCCTTCTTTCGAGGATCAGAGCCGAAGATCGTCGGCCCGATGAGTCGCTGAACGGCATCGCGACGGCCCTCGCGTCCAGGCCCGGCTCCGAGGCGCTTTCTCGCGAAATGGAGCGGATTCTGCGCGAGGACCTTGGCTCCGAGGATCGGTGGCTGAGTCAGGCACGCAATCGCTTGGCGGGAGCCCCTCGGACCTTCGGCACGCTCGCGGAGCAATCCGAAGTCGAACTGCTGTCCGGGGACATTCTCCAATCATTGACGCTGGTGGAATTCGCAACCGATCTCGCTCCGGACCTGCGCCCGATCGAGTCTCGAATGGTGAGCAGCATCCTCGAAGAAGCCGCTCGGGAGATCGTCAACAGTCGCAAAGCAGAAACGGGAGTTCTCGATGTCTACGAACGGGTGTTCGAGCGTCTGGATCAGCCGACGCGCGGCGCCTGCCTCGGCAAAATCAGTATCGTCGCCATGCGAGAGTTCCCGAGCGCCGAGGAGCTGACCGAGCTTGCCACCCGCGCCGGCTCGCTGTACCCAGACATCCGCGAAGAAGCTTTCATCTACGCCGCGCACTCGGTCATGGTCGCATCCCGCGGCAACCAGAGCACGCTGAACTACGAAGAATACAGAGAAGTCGCATCCGAGGTGTACGCTCAGGCAACCCGGGTGCTGACACCTTACCCGTCGCGCGTGCTCGGTGAATGGATCGATTTCGCGCAAGTGGATATGGATTTTCTCACGCTCAGCCAAGCGATCCGCTCGCTCGGTGAGGACCGCGGTCCACGAGATCAACGCCTTCGCGACGCGCTGACGCACATGCTGAGCTCGGGGATCGCCCGACAGCAGTCCAACCTCTCGGCGGATACGCTCGCCGATGCCGCGCATCAACTCGCTTTCATCCTCTCGATCAACAACGACTTTGAAACCGCAAGCGTGCTTTACGAGGAAGCGCTTCGCATCTATCCCGATCACATCGAAACCAACAACAGCTACGGGTACCGCCTGCTGACGCGAGGAGAGCAGACCGGACGCGCTATCCGCATGATCGAGCGGGCTTACACGCTCGATCCGAACACCCCGCACATTGTGGATTCGATGGGATGGGCCCGGTACAAACAGGGTCGCTTCACCGACGAGGTCGATCCCGAATCCCAACGGGTCACGCACGGAGCGATCACCATCCTCCGCCGGGCCAGAAGTCTGGCAGAGATGCGGAACGATTCGAAGCTCAATCTCGTCTTCACGATCGACCACCTCGGCGATGCCCTGTGGGCGAACGGGCAACGGGAAGAGGCCATCGAAGCGTGGCAGGAAGCCACCAACCTCGCCGAGGAAGTGAAGCGGAGCTTTGCCAATGTGACGATCCCGATCGCCATTGAGGTGGAGATACAGGACCTTCTGGAGAACGCCATGGCCAAGTCTCGCGCGGCCAATGAAGACCGCCCTCCACCGATCGCGCCCTACCAGAGCATGCCCGAGCAGGACACCCCGGCCGGGCGATGAACCGCGGAACGGGTACCATATACCCCTCAGGGTCCGACCGAGAACGACCCCGAACACACTCGAGAACGATGGAGAACGACCGTGGCAGGCCACAGCAAGTGGGCGAACATCAAGCACAAGAAGGCCCGCATGGACGCCAAGCGGGGCAAGGCCTGGAGCAAGTGCTCCAAGGCCCTCATGGTCGCCGCCAAACAGGGCGGCCCCGATCCGGCGGCCAACCTCACCCTCCGCTACGCCATCGAAGAGGCGAAGGCGGCGAACATGCCCAAGGACACCATCAAGCGTGCCATCGAAAAGGGCGCGGGGCTATCCGGGCAGGGAGCTGACTTCGAAGACATCCGATACGAGGGATACGGCGCGGCCGGCGTCGCCGTCATCGTGGACTGCCTGACCGACAACCGCCAGCGAACCGCACCCGACATCCGGTCCATCTTTGCCAAATCCGGCGGCAACCTCGGTACGAGCGGCTCCGTCGCCTTCAACTTCGAGAGCAAGGGTGTGATCAACATCGACGCCTCCACGGTCGATGAAGACCGACTGATGGAGATCGCCCTCGAAGCCGGCGCAGACAATGTCGAACAGGAAGACGGTTTGTTCACCGTGACTTCAGCACCCGAGGACTTCCTCTCGGTCAAGGAAGCCATCGAGAACGCCGGTATCGAGATGGAATCCTCGGAAGTGACCATGCTTCCGACCGTCACCGTCAAAGTCTCCGGAGAGGATGTGGGCAAGATCCTGCGCCTCATCGAGAATCTCGAAGACAACGACGATGTCCAGAAGGTCTACACCAACATGGAGGCCTCGGAAGCGGACATCGAGGCGGCATCGTCCTGAGCATCCACCGGTTCAGTCGTACCCGAGCGCTTCCAGATCGTCCTCATCGAGCCCGAAGTGGTGCCCCACTTCGTGCAGGATGGTGATCCGGATCTGCTCGGCCACGGCCTCGTTGACCTCATCCTCCGGGCCATCCCAGCCGCCCGCGATTCCGACGATGCCATCGCGGAAGATCCGGATGTCCTCGGGCAAATCGGCCGGGTCCTCGACCGATCGCTCGGTCAGCATTCGCCCCGAGTGCAGCCCGCAGAGCTCGCCGGCCAGCGCCTCAATTTCTTCCGGATCATCCGCCAGTTCGAAGTCCTGAGCCAGTTGGTTCAGGAGCACCGGATCCGGGCGGTCATCGACGATCAGCGGAACCTGCTCGAACAGCTCGTGGATCGCGGGCGGGAGCTCTTCCAGCACGCGTTCCAGCAGCGCATCAAACCGTGCTCGAAGGTGGTGGTCCATCGGCCCCAGCGTAGCGTTGGCTGACGGGTTCCGCCCACGGGAACACCCTGCAAAGGCGTGGCCGCTCGCCTATCCTTCCCTTCGATCAGAGTTCACAACCGGAGATGTGCCAGCGATGGAAGTACAGGATCGGATCGCCCAGTTCGAGCAGCTCGTCAAGGAAGACCCCACGAGCGACATCACCTATTTCTCGCTCGGAAACGCCTACGCCGAGGCGGGGCGTCATCAGGACGCCGCAACCAGTTACGAGCGCTGCATCGCTCTGAACATGAACATGTCCCGGGCCTACCAACTCGCCGCGCAGCAGTACATTGCGCTGGGCGAGAACGAGAAGGCCCTGCGCCTGCTCAACGACGGGTATGAGATCGCCCGGCGCAACGGCGACATGAAGGTCAAAGAAGCGATGGATTCGCTGTTCTCCGAGGTCGGTGCCGAACCGCCCAAGGAAGAGGTGATCGATCCGGCCGACCTTCCCGACGGCTCGTTCATCTGCACGCGCAGCAAGCGACCCGGACACCGCATGAATCGCCCGCCCTTCAAGGGACCGGTCGGCGCATGGATCGGCGAGAACATCAGCCGCGAAACATGGGACGAGTGGATCAAGCAGGGCACGAAGGTCATCAACGAACTCCGCCTTGACCTGTCCAAGGACGAGGACAGCGAGACCTACGACCGGTACATGCGCGAGTACCTCGGCATGAACGAAGACCTGCTGAAAAAGCTCTCGGCCAAGTCGTGATCATTCACCCCAGCAGGCCCCGCCGCCGGAAGGTGTCGAGGATCAGCTCGTCGATGGGCTGATCGGTCGTGACCAGCAGATGGTTCATGCCGCGCGAAGCGCAGAACTTCGCGAGCCCTTCGCAATAGTCTCGTACACGCTCTCGGTACCGCTTGAGCAGCTCCTTGGTGATCGTGACCTCGGTGGCGTTTCCGGTCTCGATATCCGTCAATCGCAGATCCCCCAGAAGCGTGCCGCCACCCTCGCCGAGCTGTTTGGTCGGATCCATCTCCTCCGGCGTCAGGAGCTGGAGACAGTAGGTGTCGTACCCCCCCGCCGCGGCGAGCGATTTCAGTCCCCGCTCGTACCCGTCGGGAACCAGAAAATCCGAGATGACCACCATGACTCCCTTGCCGATCCGCTGACGGGCGATCCCGGTGAGCGCCTCATTGAAAGTGGCTGAGCGGGCCTCGGCGAGCGCGCGTCCGGTCTCCACACCCGGCTCCGGGTACAGATGATCGACGATGAACTGGCTCATCCGACGGACCTGATGGCGACCGCGCGTGTCGGGCAGTCGAGCGAGACCGCCGGCATCCTCAGTCCTTCCGAAGACGCTCAACCCGACCCGGTTCTGCTTGACCAGACCGACATAACTGAGGGCCATCGCGAGGCGTGCGGCGTACACAAGCTTGCACTGTTCGCCCTGACCGGCTCGCATGCTTCCCGAGGCATCGACCGCGATGTGCAGGGCCATGTCCTCCTCTTCGAGGAAAAGTTTCAGCACCAGACGGTCCATACGAGCGTAGATGTTCCAATCGATGAACCGCAGGTCGTCGCCCCGGACATACTGGCGGAAATCATCGAATTCGACAGATTGTCCCCGCTTCTTGGAGCGGCGTTCCCCCTGCAACTTCCCCGGAAACAGCTTGCGGCTGCGGATATCCAGCCGGTCCAGACGACGCATCAGCCCCGAGGGGAGCAGGTCTTCAGGACGCTCGGGGCGTGCGGGTGAGCCGACGATCTGCAAGGCGGATTCTCCGATGATGGCGGGGTTCTGACCGACTATGACAATAGACTGTCGGGAAGCGGAGTGCGAGTTGAACCCGGCGGGTGCTCGCGCGTCCGTATACTGGCTCTGCCGCCGGGCTTATCCCGGAGGTCGAACGCACGCAACGGAGGCCCAGCATGCGCACAGTCCGATTCTCGCTCCTGCCGCTCGGGCTGGCCCTGTGCCTGCTGCTTGTCGTTTCGCCGCTCGCGACGGCTCAGGATTCGCCGCCCTCCGCCAGCGAACTCCGGCGGGAAAACGAGCAGCTTCGGATCCGTATCGATGAGCTCGAGGCCCAGCTCGCGCGATCGCAGGAATCCATCGACCAGCTTCTCGAACAGGTCCGTCGACTGAATGCTCAGGTCGCCGAACTCAGAGCCGAGCTTGAGGCCAGACGCGAACCTGCTTCGGATAGCGAGACTCCTCAGGATGAAGCACCCGCACAACCTCAGCAGGCCTACGCCGAGCTTCCCCAATCCCAGCCATTCGCGGCACCCGAAGCCATGTTCCGGGCGGTGATCGACTCGTATCGGATCGCGTTCGGTGAGGTCGGCGTGCCGTTCGAGTCATCGGACGCGCGCCACCGGTACCTGCGCGATGCGGAAGCGTGGTCGAAATCGCTCAAGCGTTCGCTCCGCAGCCAAGTCGAGTGGACCATCGAGGTCCGTCGCATCATCAGCAGCGAGCGCGATCCTCTGGTGCTTGAGTATCGGGTCGTCGATCCGGTTTCGCGACTGCCCTACAGCGATCGGGTGTACGCCCTTGAGGTGCCGGCTCGCTTCGAGCGGCGCGTGCTTCAGGAGCGGTCCACCGCGCACTGGCAGCTGCGCGCCGTCGCCAGTGCAGCGACGACGATCAACCGGGAGCGCGAGAGCATCGGGTTCTTCGATGTCCGCCCATTTGTTGGGCCGTATGTCGAGTTCGGGATCGACCTCTCCGTATCGTCGATCGTTCCCGCTCCGCCGCAGCAGGAAGAGGGTTCAGACGCTGCGCCTGAATCGCCGGAGGAAGACAGTGCCGGATCGGGTTCTGCGGGTAGCTGATCGATCCTTGATCAGTCCTCGATGTACTCCCAGACGGTCACCGGCATCCGCTTGACGCCCCACTGCAGCGCTTCCTCGTGGCTGGGGTAGAGCAGATCCAGTCGCATGCCCTTGATGGCCCCGCCTCGGTCTTCGACCGGTACGATCTGGCCGTTGGCGTAGCCCTCGATGCTCAGCAGCGACCCGAACGGCAGGATGCGCGTATCCGCGGCGACGAGCTGCATGGCGTTCGTCCATACGCTCTTATTGCTCGCGGTGATACCGTCCGCCCATTTGCCGCAGGAACGCTCATCGGGGCTGTAGCCGGTGATGGTCATCCAATAGGTCTTCGCCGGGCGCACGGCTCGCCCGTTGAAGTAGCGGATCTCTTCGTCGTGATATTCGATCTCTTCCACGATCAGCGTGGGCTGGCTCTCCAAGACCTCGGTCTGAACAGAATCCGACTGCGATGAGACCGTGACCGCACTCTCGGCGACGGTCGCGCTCAGCGGCTGCGTCGTCGATGTCTCGATCGCGGCGAGAGCCGGTGCGAGGTGCATCTGCTTCGCGGCGACCGCCGACCAGCAGACGACCGAGGCCGCCGCAAGATACGCTCCAACAAAGGCCAACGCTCGCACACGATCGGCGCGGACTCGCCCGCTTCGGGATTGGTCATTCATGTATTTGATTTCCACCACTGTCAGGGAGCGTGGAGGGGAAGGTGCTCAACAGTCGAGCCGTTCGAGCGATGCCCACCACAGACATCACTCAAACCCTAATCCCAAACCAACGCAGCCCAAACATGAATCCAGGGATTCGTACTGCGAACTGGGAAGGGTAACCGATACATCCGCTGCACGCATCACAGACGGTCGTCCGCAAAGCCCCGAACCGCCTGATCCGGTGGGTCGAACCGCGCTTCATCCACACCCGATAACCGCTCGATTCTTCAGGATTGGACTGCTATGCGGGATTCCACCACGGAGGCCTCGTAGTAGGTTCGGATGTCGTCCCCGCTGATCTCGCCGGCCTGGCGGCTCACGGCGTTGGCCGTGCCGACGGCGACACCCATCCGGATGGCCTCTTCCCAACTCCGCCGATTCACCACGCTGCTGAGCACACCCGCGAGAAGACTGTCGCCGCAGCCCACGGTGCTCATGACCAGGCCGGGGTGAACGAAGGTGCGTGCGACCAATTCTGTTCGTGGGCCGACCAGTATCGCTCCCTGCTCGCCCCGGGTTCCGATGACCCATTCGATGCCGCCGCCGTGCGCGCGAGTGAGTGATCGGGCGGCCTCGATGGCCTCCTGCTCCGTCGCGGTCGGCATGCCGGTGATGGTCTGGAGTTCAGCCGCGTTGGCTTTGAGCATCCAGAACCGCTCGGAAGCGATCGCTTTGAGCACATTCTGATTCGTGTCGACCACCGCTCGGGCGCCCGCGTCTTCGCAGCGGTGCAGCATCGAACGGAAGTCCCCGGCACACACGCCCGGCGGGAGCGAGCCGCAGAAACACAGTATGGCATCGCGTCGGGCGAGCATGCCGACCTTGCTCGAAACGCGCACGACATCGTCGCGGCTGACCTTGAAGCCCTCGTCGCGCAGGTGCGTCTCGGTATCGTCGATGGGATCCACGATGGTGATGTTGTCGCGCGTTCTCCCTCGAACCACCAGCAACTGCGTCGTGATGCGTCCTTGCCCGACATCCTCGAGGTACTCCTCGAACATGCCGAGTTCCCTCTCGCCGACGAACCCGGTCGCGACGGATCGCACGCCGAGCACCGCGAGCACACGCGAGACATTGACACCCTTGCCCGCGGGGTAGTGGCCGGTGCGTCTGGCCGGGCAGTGCTGACCGATCCGGAACCGTTCGACCCTCATGACGCGGTCCACGGCGGGGTTCAAGGTGATGGTTACGATCCGTGAAGTGCTCACCTTCATCTCCCAACCGCGTTTCCCGCTGCCGCACACCAACCCGGTCTGCTAGCATCCGCTCGATGTTTTCGATAGAGGCCTCGGACATCCTCCCACTGCTCCTCACCGGCGTCTTCGCGGGAATGCTCGGAGGCCTGCTCGGCATCGGAGGATCGGTCATCATGATACCCGCGATGGCGGTGCTCTTTGCCCAGCGCGAGTGGTCGGACCAGCACCTCATCCAGGCCGCGGCGATGCTCGTAAATGTCGCCGTGGCATTTCCTGCTGCGCTCAAGCATCGCAAAATGGGGGCGTTCCGGGCGGACCTGTTCAAGGCCATGCTCCCAGCCACGCTGGTGTTCATCATCATCGGCGTGCTGGTCTCGGACCAGATCGACTCGTACTGGTTGCGTCGACTGTTCGCTCTCTTCCTGATCTATGTCTCGGTCTCGAGCATCGTGAAGGCCATCCGCAAGCGACTGCCCCACGAGCCGAAGAACGAGCGGGTCACGCCCGGTCGAGGAAGTTTCGTCGGCGGCGTGATGGGATTTCTTTCCGGGTTGCTCGGGATCGGCGGAGGGGCCATCGCCGTCCCGCTGGCCCATGTCGTCTGCCGGCTGCAGCTGAAGAACTGCATCGCTGTGAGCTCCATGATCATGTGCGTGACGGTGGGCTTCGGTGCCGCTCTGAAGATCGCGCTGCTTCCCGGTCATGGGCATTCGGTGGCCGAGCCGTTCATCCTGTTCCTTTGCCTCGCACCGACCGCCATCCTCGGCTCGGTTATCGGAGCGTCGCTCACACACCGCATCCCCGCCCGATCGCTCCGCTTCGTGTTCGGCGTGGTCATGATCATCGTCGCGGTGCGCATGTGGATGTCTTCAGCACCCGCTTCCGCCCCGGAAACGCAGGATACACCCACTCAGACCGTCTCCAGAGACTGAGCAGAAGCCGTGTTGACCGCAGACAACACAAACCGAACCCTCCCGGCCGGACTGTTGCCTGCTCGCAACATCCGGCTTCACCCGCCGCCGCCAGAAGTCGATGAGTCGCGGGTATGCACCAGCCGCCCAGCGACGACCAGAGAAAACAGCGCAGACCGGCGACCCGGCCGCGCCATCACATGCCCGGGGGGCCGACGGGCTCACCCGAGCACGCGCTGCAGCGCCTGCAGGAAGCCGAGCGGCTCGAACGGGCATTGCTCCACGAACTCGCCGGACTGCTCGACGGTTCGACGCGGTTCCTTCGCCTCGCCCAGCGCGTGCTGAAGGGCGAGGCACTGAACGCCGTGAGCGCTGCGGCGGCCATCAACCACCTCGGCGCTGCGGAGTCTGCCCTGAACACGATGGCCCAGATGATCGAGCGCAGCCGGGCAGCAGCCGACGATCGCCCGCACCCCACTTTCATCGTGGCACCGCAGCCGATCCACACCGCCATCGACGCCGCCGTCGCCCACACCCAGCACCTCGCATCGGAGTACGGCGTGCAGTTCGCCGTGGACATCGAGGTGTCCGCTCTGAAATCTCCCCCGCTGCCGCTGTACCCGGTGATCTCGAATGCCATCCGCAACGCCATCGAATCCCACGCCACGGAGCGGCACGATGAGCAATCGCAGCATGACCCCTACATCCGCATTCATGCGCGGGCTGAGGATGAGCAGGATCCGCATCTGATCGTGGAGATCAGTGATAACGGCCCCGGCCTGTCGCCCGACCTCGCCGCCGATCCAAAACTCGCGCTCTCGCTGGGATACACCAACCGCCCTCACGGCTCTGGAGTCGGGCTCGCGATCTGCGCCGATATCGTCTCCTCGCTGTCCGGCACACTCGAAATCCGCCCCGGAGCGACACGCGGCGTGACCCTGCGCGTGCGAATCCCCTTCGCTCAGGACAGCGGAAATGGTCCCATCGCGGGAGAGCATTGAATGGCACGCTCAACCGACAACGACACACCGCAAAGCAAAGGACGCATCCTGATCGTCGATGACGATCCGATCGTTGCCGAGTCGCTGAGCGAGTTTCTCGCATCGGAGGGCTACGACACCGCGGTGTGCTTCAACGCCGGTGAGGCGCTGGAACTGCTCGAAGAAACGGATCACCCCGAACACAGCGCCACCAGACGCCCCAAGCCGTTCAACATCGTGCTGACCGATGTGTCCATGCCCGGCATGTCGGGACTCGAACTGGTTCGCGAGATCGGAAAGCGGTTCCCCAGCGTTGTCCCGGTGGTCCTGACCGGATACGGGACCATCGAATCCGCGGTCAAGGCGATCCGCGAGGGCGCGTTCGACTACATGTCCAAACCGGTCGTCGACGACGAGCTCCGCATGACGCTCGAGAAAGCGATCCGCCAGCAGACGCTGCTCGCCGAGAACACGAATCTGAAGAAGCAGCTCGACACGAAGTTCGGCCTCGGGTCCGTCATCGGACGCGATTACCGCATGGCCAAGGCCTTCGAGATGATCGAGTCGGTCGCGCCGTCCAAGGCCACCGTGCTCATCACCGGCGAGTCCGGAACCGGCAAGTCGCTCCTCGCTCGATCGATCCATCGCGGCTCGCCTCGCGCCTCGGCCCCGTTCGTCGAGATCCACTGCGGATCGATCCCCGAAACCCTGCTCGAGTCCGAGCTGTTCGGCCATGTCAAAGGCGCGTTCACCGGCGCGCACACCGACAAGCAGGGCAAGTTCCTCGCCGCGGACAAGGGCACGATCTTCATCGACGAGATCAACTCCGCCTCCCCGGCGATGCAGCTCAAACTGCTGCGTGTGCTGCAGGAGCGGAAGTTCGAGCCCATCGGCTCCACGCAGACCATCGAGGTCGATGTGCGGGTGGTTCTGGCCACGAACCAGTCGCTGGAAAAGCTCGTTCAGGACGGCTCGTTCCGTCAGGATCTGTACTACCGCATCAATGTGGTCAAGATCGAACTGCCGGCCCTGCGCGACCGCATGGCGGACATCCCGCAGCTCGTCGAGCATTTCATCACCAAGCACTCAACCGAGCACGGCAAGCCCGTCGTCGCCATCAGCGACGAGGCCTCCGAAGCGCTCCGACGGTACTCATACCCGGGCAATGTGCGCGAGCTAGAGAACATCATCGAACGCGCAGTCGTGCTCAGCTCCCGACCGACCATCGGCATCGACGATCTGCCGGCGCATGTCGTGGACGGGCAGACACCTATGCACATCGATCACTACGCCGGTGGCGGTGGTCCATCCGATCACCCCGACCTGCCAGACACGCCGTGGACACCCATCCCGCTCAGCGAAGCGATGGAAGAGCCCGAAAAGCGGATCCTGCTCAAGGCGCTCCGCGCCAACGACTGGAACCGCCAGAAGACCGCCGATGAGCTCTGCATCAACCGGACCACGCTGTACAAGAAAATCAAGGCCTACGGGCTCGACAAGCTGGCCGGGTGAACAGTTTCAGTTCATCTGCAAGTACACCTGCACACCGATGATCACGAGCTGGCTCACACCGATGCACACCAGCGCGGTCACACCCGCCCCCATCGTCGTGGACATGCGAGGCGTCTTCTGATCGGGCGTGAGACTTCGCCTGAAAATGAACAGTGCGAGCAGCGCCGCCAGTGTGAACGCCAGACCGAACGCCGCGAGCAGCGGCTTCATCTCGTTGCTCGCGAGCATGCCGGCGATCGGGAAGCATCCGGCGGACAGCCCGCCGTAGGCATAGGTCTTCAGCAGCAGGCCGCGCTGCATGCGCGGCGAAATCCGGTAGGGAGGGCGATCGCTCATTACTGCGAGATCGTAGTCGCTCCGGCGATGATCGGGGGCGCGGTGCCGTCCTCAGGAATCGCAATTCCCATATACCGCAAGGCACGCTCCGCGGTTCGTGCCGCGACGGGGCCTGCGCACTGTGATCCGTAGTGCCTGCGCTGCCGACGCATCTCCGGCCCGGGATCGTCGATCACCACCAGAACCACCACGCGCGGGCGCTCCACGGGAGCCCCGAGGATGAAGCTCGAGTTGTACTGCCCCTCGAAGTATCCCCGACCATCGGGCCGCGGAATCTCGGCGGTTCCGGATTTCCCGAACATCGGGTACGCCGGCTCTGATTCGCTGGGGAAGTTCCTCTTCATCAGGCGAACCATGTTGTCGTAGACATCGACCATGGTTTCCCTCGTGAGGTGTGCGATCCAAGGGTCGACCACCTGCCGACGAAGCGCCAGCGTCGGAGAGCTTTCATCTACCGCACGCAGCGTCAGGGTGGGGAGCGTTCCGGCCAGTTCCCCGTCACGGCAGAACACCGAAAATGCCCGCACCATCTGAACCGGAGTCACCGCGATCTCGTGTCCCATCGCCACCGAGGTCTGCGTGTAATCCGACCAGTTCCGCTGCTCCGTGACGATACCCGCCGATTCGCCCGGCAGACCGATCTCGGTTTTCTGACCGAAGCCAAACCGAAGCACGGCATCGCGCATTTCCTTGAAAGACAGACGCGCGGTGCCCTGGGCCATGCCGATGTTCGACGAATTCACCAGCACCTGCAGCCAGGTCATCTGCGCCCGCTTGGTCACATCATTCAGGGTGCGTCGGCCATAGGGCAGTTTGTAGAGACCGTTGTGCGTGTTGAATACTTCATCGGGCTTGGTCTTCTGACGCTGCAGAACCTCCGCCCACATGAAACTCTTGAAAGTCGATCCCGGCTCGTACACATCCTCAACGCAGCGGTTCCGAGACAGGGCCGGATGGACTTCTCTGCCGGGATCGTCCGGAAGCGTCACGAAGCGCACACGCTCGGCTTCACCTCGCTTGATCCGGGTGGCGAGCTGGCTGTCGAAGGGGACGAGCCCTCGCACATCACGCGTGAGATCGGCCATCGCCAGGATTTCACCGCTGATGGGATCCGCCACGACGATCCTGCCACCAGCAGAGTCCGCATCCTCCATGCCCCGCAGCAGTTCCTCGACCGCGATCTCCTGGATCGCCAGATCGATCGAGAGACGGACATCCGCGCCCCGCTGCGGCATGGCATAGCCGCCCGCCTCGACCCACATGGGGCGCCCCTGGGCATCGCGGATGTAATCCATGTACCCGCTGGTCGGTTCCAGGTCTTCGTCGAAACGCAGTTCGGCACCGAGCAGCCCGTCGTGATCAACGCCGACAGCCCCGACGAGTTTCGCCGCAAGTTCGCCGCCCGCCGTCTCGCGAACGCTTCGGCGTTCGAGCCGAACCCCGCGGATCTCGAGCGACCGAGCCGCGGCGAGCTGACCGTCGTCCAGCGTACGCCCGACGGACACATACCGGATCGGCGTCCGGCCCTCGGCGATCCGCTGGCGGTTCTCGGCGACCCGCTCGAGCACTCGATCCGATACCTCCATCGGTGACAGCCCGGTGACGCGCGAAAGCTCTTGCACCAGGTTGTTGTAACGCAGCGCGAGTTCCTCATCGCTCGCGCGCCGTCGCGGCTCTCGATCGAGGTCCGCCAGTTCGTACGGATCGACGAATACACGGTACCCGGACCTTGTCGCCGCGAGCACGCGCCCTCGCCGGTCCACAAGATCGCCTCGTGGAGCGGTGTGTACGGCGCGGCTCTGACGCTGCTGGATGAACTCGGACAACTCATCGCTCGGAGCGACCTGCAACTGGACGACGCGCACAAAGACCGCGCTGAAGATGAGGAATATCGCGCCCACCCCGTACATCGCCACGCGGTTGGCCCGCCGGCGCTGCCCGTCCTGCAACATACCGAGCACGCCGCTCATCGACCGTACTCCTGAGCATCAGCACGCGGTCCGAATCCCGGCCCGAGCACGGTTCTGCCATAGTTACGCTCGTCTTCGACATAGGGGGGCGTAAACGACGGCTCGGTCTGCATCGGAGCTTCCCGATAGACATCCGCGGGATCCTGAGCCACGGCCGTGTGCAACACCATCAGCACGGGGTCGCACCATTCGAGTGGAATCGGCTGGAATTCGCCGTGCCGCGCGGCGAGCGTGCGTACGGAATCCGGTGTCACCCACCGGGCGATGGAAATCCGTACTTCCTGGAGCTTCCGATCGTGCGCTGCCGCCCGCTCGATGGACCGCGACATGTCATAGACGGCGTCGAGCCGCTGCTGACGCACGGTCAGGAGCGATGCCGCGGTCAGCGCGACGGCCATGATCACGATGCAGAGTTTGGCCAGCATTCCGCCGCGGCCTCCTGAGACTGCGCTGCGGGTTCAGCGAGCGGGCAAGCGAAGTTCGAGTCCGACCCAGATTTCATCGGCGCTGGAGATCTTGTCCGCGTTGAGCTTGAGGATCTCCCCCATGCGCTTGACCGTTCCGAGTTCGCGCTGAGAGATCGTGCCGAGAACATCGCCCCGCTTGACGACATACACCCTGCTGCCCGAAGCCGGTTTGGGAGCGTCGCCCGATCCGCCACGAGCAGGAGCGGAATCCCGAGCAACCTGGACCGTGGCCGGATTGCCATCGAGTTCAGCACGCGAAGGAATGACGAGGTTCGTCCCCGGCTGGATCGCTCCCCCCGATCCCATTCGGTCCGCGTTGTGCGCCTGTAGTTTGCGATGCAGATTCCCGTCGCCGTAGTACTTCTCGGCGATCGCCCACAGGGTCTCGCCCTTCTGAACCTGGTGGAGTTGCACTCGGGCGCCCTGCGGGCGTCCGGAACCTATCGGGCTTCGCTCGATTGGTTCGCCCATTTTGATCTCACCGACTTGGCCTGTTTGCGGCAGCGGAATCTGAGTCTCCCGCTCAGCGCCGCCCGAACCATCCAGCTTGGCGGCGGGAGGTGTTGGATTCTGGTTCCAACCGTTCAGTCCGTCCCGCACGCCATCCATGAGTTCGTCGATGATGCCGGGCGTATGAGCCGCGATTTGGATGCGATCATCCTCAGGGGCTCTCAGACCGGGCATCACCCGGTCCTCAATGCGCCTGGCCGCCTGCCCCAGACCCGGTCCCAATTCCGTCTCGATCGCGCGGATCGGGTCGTCCATGGTCTGCGCGGTCGCCACACCCCGTTGCGAGCCGGAGATGTGATCCGACACCAGCACGCCGACCACCATCACGAGTGCAAAACCGAGAATCAATGCCAGTTTGTGTTCGCGAGTCATGTCGAGAGCGTCCCTGCCCTTCGAGAGAATCCAGAGTCAGATTGTGCACCGTCACGATGCGCCGTTGTCGGAATCCGTTCCGCCGCCGGCAAACCCTCGCACCGGCCTTTCGGCCGACCGAGAACTCGAATCCGATCGCTCAGGGCATCATACGGATTGCCCTGAGCTTCGCAGAGCGCGAACGAGGGTTCTGCGAAATCTCCCCCTCACCCGCCGAAATCGGCCGATTCGTCAACACCTCACCCAGACCGCGATCCTCCATCGCTGCGAAAGCCCGCTTCACCCGACGGTCTTCGAGCGAGTGGAACGAGATGATCGCCACCCGCGCTCCGGACCGGATCCAACGAACCGCTTCCCCCCGATCGATCCTCATCGCCGAGGCCGCTCGCTGCACCGCTTCGAGCAGCGCATCGAGGTTGCCCAACTCATCGTTCACCGCGATACGCAAGGCCTGAAAGGTCTTGGTCGCGGGGTGAATCGGTTTCTTGGATCCGCCTTTGGGGTTCGGACGGTTCCCGACCACCGAGCGAACGATCTCCGCGAGCTCGGCTGTGGTTTGTATCGGCGAGGCGCTGCGAACCGCCACAACTTTCCGGGCGATCGCACGGTGCTGGCGCTCCTCTCCGAAGTCCCGCAGGATTTCCGACAGCTCCTGCTCGGAGATCGAGTTCACGAGCTGAGCCGCGGTCACGGGGCCTTCCGGGTCCAGACGCATATCCAATGGCCCGTCGCCCTGAAAACTCAGCCCGCGCGAGCGGTCGTCCATCTGGTTCGAGGAAAACCCCAGGTCCGCGAGCACCACATCGGCGCTCAGCCCCAGTTCGAGCATACGCCGGGGAGCCGCGGCGAAATTCCCCTGCATGGCCTCGACCCGAACCGACTCACCGACCGCCGCCTTGACCCGCTGTCCGGCGTATTCGAGGTTCTCCCGGTCCAGATCGCACAAGACCAGCGTTCCGCCACCACCGGCCTTCAGTCGCTCCGCCAAGGCGAGAGCGTGTCCGCCCCGCCCGGCGGTGCAGTCCAGAACGACCTCCCCGCCCTGCGGATCGAGCAGACCGAGCGTTTCTTCAAGCAGAACTGGGGCATGGCCGGAATCGTGCACCGATGCAACCTATCGCAGGTTTCACCGCCCTGCACCCTTCCGCTTCCTTACACTCAGCTCATGCACAACCGTTTCAAATGCCTGCTGATCACGGTCACCCTCCTTTTGGTCCTGCTGGCGCTGACGGGCTGCCTGCCCAGCCGCATCGCCATCGATCTGGATCCCGGGGACGGGCGTATCGAATCCACACGCGTGTTTTCCGATGAGGGCGGCGGCTGGTGGTCCGGGCTGCCCAAGGTCGCCCTGATCGACATTGAAGGGGTGATCTCGAGCGTCCCGGAGCCGGGGCTCGTTGTTTCCGCCACCAACCCGCTCGATCGAGCGGTGGCCCGCCTCCGGGAGGCCGAGAAGGATCGGTCCATCCGGGCGGTCGTGCTCCGCATCAATTCGCCCGGGGGGACGGTCGGAGCGACCGAAACCCTCTACGAGGAGATCCTGGGGTTCCGAGAGCGGTCGGGGAAGCCCGTGGTGATCTCGATGGCCGATGTCGCCGCCTCCGGCGGGTACTACATCAGTCTGGCTGGCGACCGGATCATCGCTCAGCCGAGCACCGTGACCGGCTCGATCGGGGTGATCTTCCAGACTTTCAATATCTCCGAAGGGCTCTCAATGATCGGGATCCGCGGGCGAGCGGTGACTTCGGATCGAAACAAGGCAATCGCGTCCCCGTTTGAGCCCGCTCAGGAAGAACACTACACAATTCTCCAGTCGATTGTGGACGATTTCTACAGCGCGTTCCGGGATCGCGTGATCGAGCACCGGCCGGGCCTCGACCAGGCCAACCTCCCCACCGCGACCGATGGGCGTGTCTTTACCGGCAGCCAGGCCCTCGCGATCGGTTTGGTGGACGAACTCGGCACGGTGTACGACGCGTTCGAGGCGGCGAAGTCGCTCGCCGGGCTCGACGCAGCCCAACTGGTGAAGTACCACGCCGAGGGCGCCAGGGTGAACTCCCCATACGCTGGAGCCACGGACGATACCCCTGCCGCACTGGGCCAGCGGGTGGACATCAGTCTGTTCCGCATGGAGCAGGACCGGTTCTCGACCGGCTTCTACTACCTCTGGCGTCCCTGACCGCTTCAGTCCGGTGAGGGCCAGCCCTCAAAGAGGAATCGCCCATCACGGAAGAACTCCTCGCCGTCGGCGCTGATCGAGCCGCCGCCCGCTCGCTTTCGCAGATCGCACACCATGTCCCAGTGCAGGCCGCTCTCGTTGGTGTTGCCGCTTTCGGGGTACCCGGCCCCCACCGCGGCGTGGAAGGTGCCGCCGATTTTTTCGTCGAACAGGGTGTTCCGGGTGTACTCGGTGATGGCGTAGTTGGTGCCGATGGCGATCTCGCCGAGGTTGCGGGCGCCTTCGTCCTGATCGAGCATCGCGATCAGGAACTCCTCGTTCCTGCGCGCCGAGGCTTCGATCACCCGACCATCACGGAACGCCAGGCGGATGCCCTCGACCTCGCGCCCGTTGTGAACCGCCGGGAAGGTGTAGTTCACATGCCCATCGACGCCCTGCGGCCCGGCGAAGACTTCGCCATCCGGGAAATTCTCTCCGCCGCAGCAATTGATCCAGGTCGCCCCGTCCACGCTGACCCGGAGATCGGTCCCGTCGTGTCCATCCCGGGCTGGGGCTTTGAACTGCAAGTGTTTCTTCGTGTTCAGCCAGTCGACGGCTCGCTGCTGGCGGTCGGCGAGGCGCTGCCACGCCGCGGCCGGATCGTCGAGGTGCAGCAGACCGGCTCTGAACACGAAGTCCTCGTATTGAGCGAGTGACATTTCGGCATCCTGAGCGCTGGCCTGAGTTGGGAAGAGCGTGCCGCACCATCGCAGTTGCCCGTTTGCCGCTCTCTCCATGAAGCGTTTCATGTACGGGCGGCGGGATGCCGACCGCCTGCTCTGCTTCGATGCTTCGATGCGGCTGAGAGATTTCGTGTTGGTTTCCGCCCAGAACACGA
>CBFGVX010000038.1:0-29365 GCA_965652425.1 uncultured bacterium
CTCGCCGACGAGGCGGCGCTCAACAACCAGCTTCATGTGCTGCTCTCGCGCGGCGTGCCGCTGGTCGAAGCGCTGGAAGTCGGCGCGGATGTGGTTTCGGATCGATCCGCCGAGCGCGTGCGCAAGCTCCGCGAGATGGTCGCGGCGGGCAGTTCGTTCGCGCGGGCCTGCACGGAAGTCGGCGGCTTCGACGAGGTGGCGATCTCGGTCTACCGTGCGGCCGAACGCACCGGTGATCTCGCGGGCGCGGCGGACCGGCTGGCCAAGGCCGCCGAGCGACGCCTGGGCATCCGGGGCAAGGCCACGACGGTGATGATCTACCCCGCGGTCGTGACGCTGGTCTCGATCGCGCTGCTGGTGGCACTGCTGGTTTTCGTGGTGCCGTCGATGGCCGAATCGGTCCGGTCGATGGCCAGCGGCGAGCAGGCGACGCAGCTCCCCTGGATCAGCGTGATGGTGTTCGGGCTGGGCGAGTGGATGGCCCGGAACCTCGCCATCGTGGCCATCGCGACGCTGGTGGTGATCGTGCTGCTGGTCGTGCTGCGCCGGGCTGTCTTCGCCCTGCTCATCCGCGTGCTCAGCAAGATCCCCGCGGTGGCGTCGATGCTCATGGCGGCGGAACTCACGCGGTTCTTCAGCGTTCTGGCGGCGATGACCCGGTCCGGGGTGCCGCTGGCCGAGGCCCTTGAAACCTCGACCGGCTCGATCTCCGACACGAAACTGCGAACCCAGCTCGAGCAGACCCGCAAATCCCTGGTCGAGGGCGGGACGCTCCGCACGCTCATCGAGAAGATCGATGCCCTGCCGCTGGCGACGCGAAAACTGCTCGTCGCGGCGGAGCGATCGGGCGATCTGGATCAGGCCTTCGACGCGCTGAGCGTAAACATGGCCGAGGAACTCGACACGCGGTCCTCGCGCCTGCTGGCGTTGATGGAGCCGGCGGTGATCGTGGGCATGTTCTGCCTTCTGGGACCGATGGTGGTGGCGATCGCGCTGCCGATGATCAAGCTGAATCAGGGGGGGTAGGCGTATCGGACGGGGGCAGGCGGGGCGCACAGATTGCAACGCCCGCCCAGCCGGACTCTATAAGGAACGGATGAATCTGAAATGGGGGACAGGGGCTGGACCGCGAGTGTGAACCGCGCACCCTGCGTCTGGATCCTTTCCTCGGCCCCGGATCAGAACGGGGCGGACCGAGGGTCTTATAATCTTCCAGACGACCCAGATTCGCGGAGAAATGACCATGCAGGCAGCCATTCGTACTCGTTCCCGTTCCCGTGCCCGCCGCGCGTTCACGATCATCGAACTGATGGTGGTGCTGCTGCTCATCGGGGTGCTGATGGGGATCGCGGCGATCAACCTGCCGGGCGTGCTGAACCGTGGCCGCGCGGATGCCACACGAGCGTCGATGGGCACGATCAAGGCCGCGTTGACCGAGTACCGCCTGCGTCACAGCGCGTACCCTCCCAACAACGGGCTGGGGGTTCTGGTGACCGAGGAGTACCTAACCCGCGACAGCGACCTGAATGACGCGTGGGGCAACCCGATCGAGTTCCTCGCTCCCTCGCAGGTCGAGGGCGTGGATGTGGAGTACACCCTGCGCAGCGCCGGCAAGGACGGCCAGTTCGACACCGCCGACGACATCATCGATTACCCCGGCCGAGACAACTAACGCGGGGCAACGCCGCCCATGATTCACTCTTCACCACCCACCACAACCTCTGCACGGCGCGGGATCACGATCCTTGAGGTGGTGACCTCGCTCGTGCTGCTGGTCGGCGTGGGGACCATGGTGCTCAGCGCATTCGGCTATGTCGAGCGTGCGGCGGCGCGCGATCGGGTGCGACTGGCCGGGTACGAGGCGGTGCACCGGATCATCCTGCAGTTCATCGATGATCCCGATTCCATCCGTCGCGCTGAGAACCGGGGAGACCCGGTGCTGGTGAACAACTACGAGTTCCACTTCGAGCTGATCGAGGAACTGTTGGTCAGCGAGACCAACGAGGCGGGCGGCGTCGTGGGCGTGGCCCAGCGCGAGTACGACCTGCAGACGCTGCTCTCCAACAAGCTCAAGCTGATCCGGGTGCGGGTCTGGCTCAGCGATCCGACGGCCGGTTTCGCGCCTCGCCAGACCGTGGCCTCGATCAACCGCATCTACAACATCATGAACAACCCCGAGCAGCTGCTCAACGAGCTGCGCGAGGCCACCGCGGAGATGCGCGACAATCAATGATCGCTACGGACACCACATCCCGGCGCGGGTTCACGGTGCTCGAACTGACGATCGCGCTCGCGCTGTCCAGTCTGGTGCTGTTCAGCGCGGTGGGCATCACCGCCATGATCGCCCGGACCGATCGGGTCACCTCGCGCTACATGAACGACTCGGCGAACCTGTCGCAGACGCAGTTCATCGTGCGTCGCGCGATGCAGAACCTCGTCGCGGCGAGGCCCCTGCCCCCTCCCCCGGAAGAAGGCGAACTCGCGCCGGAGGGCGAGGACGGCGAACCCGCTGCCCGTACGCCGGACCCACCCGCCGACGGCGGTACTCAGTCCGTGCTCGATTCCATCTTCGGGGGTGTGGACGACTCGCTCCCGGTTCAGGCGGCGATCCCCGATACCAGCAAGCCGCCCAACTTCGAGCTGTACTACGAGCGGGTCCTGTTCCCGCCAACGGGCGAGGTGATCTTCCTGCCGCGACTGGAAGTCGTCACGAGCATCTGGCCCGTGCCTCGGCGCGACATCCCGCTCTCGCAGATCGGCGATCCCGAAGTGCGCCGGCAGGAACTCGCCTCCCGCATCCGCGGCACGATCCGGGGCGTGTTCGAGCTGCTCTACCTCGAAGACGGTTTCGCGCTCGTCTACACGCCCATCGAGCCGGCGGGCGACCCCTTCATCATGGGACGCGGCTTCGAGGATGTCATGTGGGAGATCATGCCCAAGGACGCCGAAGCCGGCGGATGGCAGCAGGTCGGCGCGGCGTACCTCGAAGAGCAGTACCCCGATGCCGTCCGTCTTCGCCTGCGCACCTCGACCGGCACCACCGCCGACTGGCTCTTCGAAACGATCGTCCTCACGGAGGGTCGGTGATGCGCAGGAACACACCTCGCTCCGTCCACCTCCGGCGCGGCTTCACGATGCTGCTGGTCATCGGGCTGATGGCGATGGCCGCCACCGTGATCGCGTTCAACCTGCGCCGCCTGACCTTCCGGGCCGGGGCCGTCCAGCGTCAGCTCGAGCAGTACAACCTGCACCACGAGATCCAGGGCGTGCGGGACATCGTCATGCTCTGGCTCTCCAACCCGGCCGTCCGGACCGAGCTCACCGAGCACGCCGGATCCGACGAGCCCGCCCACACCGTCACCATGGCCGACGGTCTGTCGGTGCGGGTCTATGTCCGCGACGGTCAGGGTACGCTCCTGGCCAACCTCGCCAACACCAAGGACATCGCCCAGCAGGAACTGATGATCAACGCCCTCTCGCGCCTGCCGGAGGATCGACCCGACCTCGTGCGTCGCAGCGGGCCCCTGACCATGTCCTTTTTCGCCATGCCCCCCGAGGTGATCGAGGCATTCGTGCCGGATTCGGATCTGGCCCAGGTCCTCAAGATCCTCCAGACCGACCCCGAGGTCACCCGCGCCAACATCAACACCAAGATCAACGAACTCGGCGGGAGCATCGAGCAGTTCAACCAGATCCGCAACTACCTCACCTTCACCCCGGAGGTCTGGGGGCTGGACATTGTGGCGTTCGATCCGAACGCCGCTGAAGCCGAGGACCTCTATCGCCTGTATACGGTTCTGGCACAGGTGCAGGGTCCGCTCCCGGTCATCTACGAGTGGCGCCCAGTCAGCCAGGACGAGTTTCGGCGGCTGCGCCAACACGCCGCGGCCTCGGCCCGGTAACCTGCACCACCCACACGGCCCGGCGCGCGGTGCGCCGGACACATCCGCAGGGACGAGCGCATCGGAGGCACTCGGCAATGGCCCAAGGCGAACCATCAAAGCTGCTGACCCCGCTCATCGCGGGCTGTGCCGTGATCGCCCTCGGAGCCGCCTGGTTCACCCCGCTCCCCGGCCCCGATGAGGCCCAGACCGTCGTTCGCATCGGCCCCGGCAGCGGCGGCGATGCTTCCCAGAACCGAACCGTACGAGCCGTCGGCTTCACCCCCGACCACGACTGGAGCGTCCTCGCCGAACCGCTTAACACACTGCGCGTGCCGCTCGCTGTCATTCCTCCTCCCGACGACCAAGGCAACACCGGACCGGATATCCCTCCCGTTCCCCCTCCACCGCCGATCCGCTACCTCGGGCTGATCTCCGCCGGTGAAGGGCGCAGCGCGGCGTTGATCGATATCGGCGGCAACCAGCGCTTCGTCTCCACGGGCGACATCATCTCCGGCGATCTCTCCAGCGACCTGCTCGTCAAGGAGATCACCGCCGAGAAGATCGTCCTCGAGCGCTCGGGCATCGAGACCCCTATCATGCGTGAACGCCGCCCGGATCAGCGCCCGGGGGCCGCACCGTCATCTGCTGACAACGAGCCGCCGGTCCCGGGGAGGATCTCCGACCGATGAGCCACCCCTCCGTTCTTCTCAGCGCCGATCTTTCGAGCGTCATGCTCGTCACCGATTCCTCCAGCGAGCGCTGGTCCGCCCCTTCGCTCCCGGAATCGCCCGATGCCCATGTGCTGCGCGATCGGATCACCGAAGCCAGCCGCTGGGTCGCCCAGCAGCCGAGCGTGAAGCGCCGGATCAACGCCGCCGTGCTCGACATCACCGACGCGACCTGCCGCTGGGTGCAAAGCCCCTCCGCCGCGGCCCCCGTGGTCGCCGCCACCCTGCGCACGCAGACCGAGGAGTGGTCCTCGCGCCTGCCGCTCGGCGGGATCGAACCGATCATCGACGAGCTTCCGACCGCGCGCTCCTTCGAGTTCATCCGCTCGCGCCTCGAGTCCCGCGCCGCCAAAGATCGCGCCACCGGCACTCCCGCCGATGCGACCAACACCTCCGCGACCGAGACCGGCGCTCGGATGGCCGTGCTCATCATGCCCGATGCGCTCGTACGCCTCTGGCTCGACCGGATGGACCGCTCCGGGGTCGCCGTCGACTCGGTCCTGAGTCTGTGGCACGCGCTCGCCCTCGCATGGGGTGAAAGCGAGGATCGCGGCACTCGCGCCATCCTCCTCGTCGACGGCGAAGGGCGCATCGCCTGGGCCTGGGCCACGGGCACACGCCTGATCGTCGGCGGCTCGCTCCAGCTCGAACGCCCCGATACGGGCGACGAGTCCCACTCCCATCGCCATCGGTCCGAATCCGCAGCCCAGCGCATCTCGCTGGACTGGGTCACCTGGTCGGCTCAGCTCGGCGTAGCACCAGACGAGCTGCTCGTCGTCGCCGCGGCTTGCGACCCGCTCGCCGAGGATCTGCTCAGCGCACTGTCCAAGCGCTGGGACGGACTGCCCGCACGCCAAACCCGCTCGGACCATCCCCTGCGCGAGACCGTCGCCCGGGCCGGTGCCGCCATCCGCACCACGCCCCGCGCCGAGCGCGGCCCGCGACGCTGCCTGAGCCGGCTTTCGAACCGGCCCACACGCGCCACCCGCCGTCGCTACCTCGCGATGAGCTGCTCGCTCGCGCTCGTCGCCGCGGCGGTCGTCGCCCTTGGATACCGTCTGAACGAGGAAGGTCAGGATCGCCGGGCAAGAGCCGCCGAAGTCCGAAGCGAGACGCTCACGATGGTCTCCGCAGCGGTACCCGGTTTCAATCAGAACCAGAGCATCCAGATCCAACTCCGCGAACGGATCAGCCAGCTCGAAAACACGCCCACCTTCAACGATCCGCCATCGCCGCGTCCGATCTACGAGAACATGCTCTCGTTCCTCGAGTTCCTGCAAGAGAACTACCCCGACGCCAAGATCCGCAGGATCAAGCTCAGCCAGGGCGGCAACCCGCCCAACGAGATCGAGATCGATATGCCCTCGCTCTCGGCGCGCACCGACCTGATCGCCGATCTGTCGACGCTGGATTCCCAGATCGCGTGGGAGCCGCGCCCAACTCGGCGCAACTCTCCCACCGGTGTCACGACCGTGCTCGATCTCGTCGGCAACTGGAAAGCGGAGGCCACCCCATGAGCGCGCCCAACCGCCCCGCCGGCAGCGAGCCCTACATCGTGGCGATGGCCAATCAGGCCGACCGGGCCAACCGCCCGACCAAATACTTCGTGGTCGCGGCGATCCTCATCCTCGGCAGTCTGGTCTACATGCTGACCGGCATCAATACCTTCCTCGAAGGCAACGGACGCCTCGAACGCCTCTCCGCCGAGCAGAACACCACCAAGCGCCTCCTCGCCGATATCGAACGGCTCAACAACCGCAACCCCGATCTGCTCCGTCTCTACCCGCCCGGGGAGATCCTGATCCCGAACTACCTCCGCCAAGCCGCGAACACGGCATTCGAGAACAACCCGGAGACCGACACCGAACCCAGATACTTCCGGGTCGGCGATGTGAGCACCGAGCCGCTGGAAACCACCCGGGGACGGCTCAACAACAACACGATCCGCGTCAGCATCGGCGAAGTCCAGGAGTTGCCGATCGACGACATCCTTCTGTTTATCGATACCGCGCTCGAAAGCGACCCCAGCGGCCTGATGTTCCTCAGTGGACTGAGTCTGCGCGCCGTCCCGCAGGGCTGGCAGGTCCTCGAACTCGAGTTCCGCCGCTACAGCTTCAATCGCAACCGATGAATCAACCCACACCTGTCCGTCCGCCCCGCAGCGATGCCCGATACCCAGACCGAGAGCAACGACGCATGACCAGACGATCCATTCTCGTACCCATCGCCGCACTCACGATCATCGGCCTCAGCGGCTGCGCCGGTTCGGGCAACGCGGCTCAATCCGGTTCGGGCGAGTTGACCCAGGCCCAGATCGTCGCCCGAGACACCGCAGCACGGCTTGAGCAGATGCGCGCTGAGGAAGCCGCGCGAATCCGCGAAGCCCTCGCACTCGGCGAGAAGGGCGACAAGGCCTATCGCGAACAGAAGTACGAGCAGGCCGCCGATCTGTACGCACAGGCCGTCTCGCAGTACGACGAGTTCTTCGCCCTCTGGAACAACCTCGGCACCGCGCTGATGGAGATCGACCGCTACCAGCAGGCCGAAGAGGCCTTCATCCGCGCCTCCTCGCTCAACCCCTCCGATCCACGCCCCCTCTACAACCGGGGCCTGCTCTACCGAAACCGCGGCTACCCGCACGACGCCCGTCGCTATTTCGAGCGGGCCCTCGATCAGGACGACTCCTACCTCGATGCTCTGCTGGGCTCCATCCGGGCCGACATCACCATCAGCGATGAATCCGCACGCACCCTCGAACGCATCCGCAAGGCCCTCTTCATCACCACCGATCCCCAGGAACGCAAATACCTCGAACTCGAGCGCGAACGGATCAGCAGCAAGCTCGGACTTTCCGAGTCCGAACGCCGGCGGATCAGCGACGACGAATCCGGGTCCTGATCTGGCCTAATTTCGAGGATTTGACGCCTCCCGGCCGGTTTCTGGTTGACCGCTTTACCAACGGGGGACAAGATCCATTTGCGGATCGACACGCATCCCTGCGCGATCGGTCCAGAGCCGAGGCCCATCCGCCGATTCTGTTTCCCTTCTCAGTTCGAACCCAGGATTTTCCCATCATGGCCAAGACTTTTAACCCGTCCGCTCGCATCGTCCTCCTGGCCTGCGGCCTCGGCATCGCCGCCCCCAGCGCCCTCGCGCAGGACAGCGTCGCGGCCACCCCCGGGAACTCCGATGCGATCTCGGCCTACAACCAGCAGAATTTCCGCTACGCCGTAGACCTCGTGCCCTTCACATCGAGCTGGGGCAACCCCTTTGCCATCGCCCCCGTGCTCAAGGCCTCACGGGATATCGACCCCTTCTTCCCCACCCAGGTCACCGGCTCGGCGGCGATCTCGCCCAACCAACTGACCAACACCACCCCCGCCTCCACCTCCTTCTCGCTCTGGAATCAGGCCGGCGCGGGCATCAACGGCGCGGAAAACAGCGCCCCCGGCTCGGTCTCCATCACCGCCTTCGATGCCCAGTTCTCCGTGGCCCTCAGCGACTTCTCGACCAACGCATCCAATGTCATCGGCGCGGTGATCGGCCGCTCCGCCGCCCAGCCCGCCCGGCTCTTCGTTGATCGCAGCGTCGCGATGGTCAGCCGCTCGAGTGCGGCCGCCCAGGACCTGACCACCCTCTCCTTGGGCGCGGTCGACGCCGCCGGCACGCTCCTGCTGCGGGCAGATGATTTCAACACCGCCGCCCAGAGCTCTGTCCTCGGCGAGAACATCATCCGCGTCGATCTCACCGCCCGCTCCGGCTCGATCAACGCCCCCTTCGCGCTGTCCGGCTCGAACGCGCTCAGCGACAGCGCCTCGTCCTCATTCGTCGCCAACAACGATTCGGTCACCCTCAACACCCCCGCCGCCATCCCGGCCCAGAACCCCGGACAGGCCACCGCCGTGGTCTTCGACTTCGCCGGGAACTACCGGCCCAACGGCGGCTCGCCCGTCGCACATCTCGATCCGGGGGTTGATGCCCATCGCGGCAACCCGTCCTTCTCCGTCGCCTCCCCCCTCGGGGGTGTCGGCACGGTGGCGTCCATCGCCCGATCCGCCGACAAGCCCATCGCCCTCAACGCCTTCGGCGTGAACGCCGACGGCTCGGTCACCGGCTCTGTGTCCGCCGTGCTGCCCAGCCCGATCTCCTCGGGCTCGTTCACCGCTCCGAACGCCAGCTTCAACCAGTACCTCAGCCAGACCTCGTTCCGCGGTCCCAACGGCCAGGTCGGCATCGGCATCGATCCCAGCACGGGCGATGCGCTCCTCGCCGCCACCGCCACGGACGCCGGCGCCGGCGAGTTCATCGCCGTCGCCCGCTTCGGATCCGCCGTCTCCTGGTCCATCGCGGCATACCCCGGCAAGCCGGTCCTCGACGGCCCCGGCGGCTCGGTCATCGGCAACCTCGCCGATGCCGCCTCGATCGCCCAGCCCATCGCCATCTCCGCCCCCGCCATCGACCTCTTCGGCAATGTCTACTTCCTGAGCGCCTACCAGCCCGCCGGAGGCGACGCGGTCGTCGGCCTGTTCAAGGCCGCCGCGGGCAGCTACGACCTCGAACTCCTGCTCACCGAGGGAGATTCGTACACCGGCGCGAACTCAGCGACGCCCTACACCATCACCGCCCTGCAGCTCGCCGACAGCGATTCGCTCGCCTCGGGCGCATTCCACGCCGGCAGCATCATCCAGCAGACCGTCGGCGGTTTCGCCGGCTCCGAGCCCTCTGACCCGGGAGCGTTCGGCGGGGCCATCGTGAACGCCGAAATCACCTACGACCGAGCAGGGACTCCGGAGCGCTACAACGCCGTGCTGTTCATCGGGGCCGGCGTCGACGCCGCCGAATGCATCGGCGATGCCGACGGAAACGGAACCGTCAACCTCGACGACCTCAACCTTGTTCTCACGAGCTTCGGTCAGTCGGTCACGCCCGGAACCGGCGGCGATGTCGATGATAACGGCACGGTCAACCTCGACGACCTCAACCTGGTGCTGACGAACTTCGGCGCGTGCAACCCCGGCTGAACCCGGCTTCCGCGAATCACTCGCTAACCCTTTGACTTCTCGAAACTTGCGGCCAGGAGGCCGCGGCGGCGACGAAATCCGCACAAGCTCCAAACCGTGCGCAAAGTTCCGGTGCAGTTCGCACGGCAATCGAGGTTTTCATGCCCGATTTGAGGATCGGTCATTGTGACTGAAATCTGCTCGCGATATACTGATCTCTGAACCGAAATTCACACACACGCCGGGCACGGCCGCCCGCCGCCAACGGTGCCTTTGTCGCTGATCAGGACCGATCGCGATGGCCCGAACCGAGAAAACCCGCGGATGAAGCAAGCGAAAATCGCGATTATTGTCATCGGTCTGCTCGTGGGCGGGTTTTTCATCTTCAGAGCCGTCACTGCCGGAGGGTCCGCATTCGACGGCTCACCTCGTGTGATCAATGTCCTCACCGGCGAAGTGTTCAGCATGGACCACAACCGCCTGAGCGTGATCCCGTATCCCGATGACCAGAAGCGCCGGGTCATCCTCCCCGCATCCCGTGACGAGAACGGCGACTGGGTGGTCGCGAGCGACTACCGCAGCGCGATCCCCGCCATCCTCGAGCGAGAACAGCTCACCGAAGCCGATCTCGCCATCGATCCCCAGACTTTCGGGCTGAAGTCCAAGTAATACACCCTCGATCCACCGAATCCGTCCACCAAGGATGACCCCATGATCCCGCACCCCCTCCGATCGTCCCGCCGGGGCTTCACACTCATCGAGCTCCTCGTTGTGGTCGCCGTGATTGCCCTTCTCATCGGCATCCTGCTCCCGGCGCTTGGGGCCGCTCGTTCGACCGCGCAGACCGCAGGGGCGCAGTCGATCCAGCGTAACCTCGTCACTGGCATGTTCGCGTTTGCGAACTCCAACAAGGACTTTTTCCCCGGCGTGAATTCCTCCGGACTGAAGCTCTGGCCCGAAGGGAATCATGCCCAGCAGTACGACATCATCGATCGCGTGAGCAGCGAACCCGTTCAGGCCTGGGACTGGATGACCCCCTCGCTCGACGGCGACAACCTCCCCGCCGATCGCGAGGCGCGTTTCGCCTATCTCTTCAACGAACTCGCCGATCCCTCCCAGAGGGAATTCGGGGCGAGCTGGACCCAGTCCTCAGGCGTGGGTGTGGCCGAGATGGAGCAGTACATCCTCAATGAACTGAGTGGCACCGTCACCGCGATGTCCTATGCCATGCCGACCGCGTTCGGCCAATACGGCCTGCGCAGACTCGGAGCAAGCTCTGCTCCGACACCTCCCGGATTCATCCGCGAAAACAACGGCATCGGATACTCCGACGGTGGACGCGGTATCGCGACGCTCCCGGTCTCCTACATCCCGAGACTCAGCAGCATTCAGGGAGCCGCCCGCAAGGTCGCCAATGTCACCGGCACCCGCTACATCGACTCCGAGGGTGGTCTGATCTCGACCGATTTCTCGCTTCGCGGCGGCACCTTCCAGGGCTCCGCGTTCCAGGACCACGGACCCGTTCACAGCGACTCGCCCGCCTACAGCATGACCCGCTCCGGTGGCATCGCCGAGCGAGTCACCTACCGCCATCAGGGGCGCCTTGTCGCCTCGTTCTTCGATGGCAGCACACGCCTTCTCACCCGCCAGGAGTCGTACGACCCCACCTATTGGTTCCCGCGCGGCACCATCCTCGGCAACGGCGAAGTTGTGCCAGAAGCCAATCAATATGTCGACTCGGACCGGATCGTGAATTGATTCAACCGATCGGTATTGGTCACCCAAACCCAAACATCATCCGATCACCCAGTCGCTGCAAGCAACAAGCACCCACCCCGCCCACGCCGGGGTGGCTGTTTTTTTGCGCATCGCTCGCATTCGGCCCGATCTGCTGTAGTCTGTACAGAGTCACGCCGCTAACCGCTTCTGGGGCAGACAGTTCGGGCATTCTCAGATCCGATGGAACCGTCCCGCGCCGAGCCCCGAATAGCGGAGTGTCAATTTCTCGCTAAACTGAATCCCCTCGCGGTTTCCCCGCACATTCGATTATCCCGCCTCCTCGTGGGGCACAACTGGGTCGTGAAAGGACAGAACAAAAGATGCAGAACACTCTCCGCAAGGCGCCCCAAACGCCCCGCAAGACCGCCGGCTTCACCCTCATCGAACTGCTCGTGGTCGTCGCGGTCATCGCGCTGCTCATCGGCATCCTCCTGCCCGCCCTCGGTGCGGCACGACGCTCCGCCCAGCAGGCCCAGGGCGCCAACACCCAGCGCCAGATGGTCCTCGGCATGGTCGCCTACTCCAACTCGGCCAACAACGAGATCCCCGGTGCCAACACCAGCGCCAAGAAGTTCGACAGCAACACCGATCCCGATTTCCTCAGCGCCTCCGGCGAGCAGCCCGTGACCCAGTGGGACTGGATGTCCCCGGCTCTCGACGCCGCCGACCTGCCCCAGTCCTGGGAAGAGCGCGTCGTCTACCTCTTCGAAAACTTCCGCGACCCCTCGATGAACGAAGTGCTCCAGTCCAGCCAGGTCACCGGCCCCGGCGATCTCGCCACGGTCATCGATCAGCGCGGCGGCATGCCCATCTCCAGCTACCTCATGCCCACCTCGTGGCAGGTCGTCGGCACCGATCTCGCGGGCGGACCCGACAATCTCTTCAGCCAGGTCCAGGAGGACGCCTCGGTCTTCCAGATCACCCCGACCTACCGTCCCCGCCTCGATCGCTTCGGCGGCGGTGCCCGCAAGGTCGCCATCGCCGATGGCGTCCCCGGCATCGATAACTCGGGCGGCCTGCTGAACCTGAACCTTGAAATCTGGAGCGATTCAGTACTCCAGACCAACAACGGCTTCGTGACCCTGCCCCCTCCGAACCCCGTGAACACCGCGTACAACCCCGACAGCGATCGCAACAACCTCAGCTACCGCCACAGCGCCCGCATGAATGTGACCCGCTGGGACGGCTCGGGCACCCTGCTCACCGTGCAGGAATCCATGGACCCCTCGCTGTGGTACCCGCCCAACACCACCTACCTCGGTGGCGGTCGCCCTGAAGTTCAGGCAGACTTCGGCTACCAGAACGGCGACATCATCAACTGATCGCCAGTTCAACTCGATCCCTCACGCGGCCCGCACCCCAGCGGGCCGCGTTTGTTTTTGGGTGGTGCCACTCAAGGCACGAGCGCACGGGAAACTGGGCAATCTGGAGTTCCGGAGCGCCTCTCGATTCCGTGTAAAGGGCGGTTAAAGATTGCGTGCTCAACCCCAAAAACCGTGATTCGTGCCTGCATCTTCCGATTTCTGTGCTACTCTTTCAGTTCGTGAACCCGCGCGGTTTTTGCGCCTGTGGTTCGCTCGCGTTGAACCGTTCACCCGACTTCAGAAGAGAGAAACCGATCATGCAGACCCAATCCGCCACGCGGATCACCGCCATCGCCGCCCTCATCGCCACCGCCGGCCTCGCCGTCGCATCCAACGAAACCCCGTATGTCCCCGGACCCGCCGCGGACCCGCTCGTGCAGTCCACCGCCGCCCTGTCGGGTCAGTACTCGGCGACGATCGGCTCGGAGGTCGTCTACGGCTCGGGTGGCTTCAACGCCACGGTTTCGATCCCCGTCATCCTCGATCGCAGCGATGTCCTCCTGAACGCTCCGACCGCATGGAACAGCCCCTTCGGTGCCGCGGGCTTCATCACCACATATGGCAATGGTTCCAACGACACTGGCCAGGGTGTTGTGCTGTCATTCAACAGCGCTGGCAACGCCGTGATCATCAACGAAGGCGTGAACACCACCTCGAACTCGGCCGGACAGATCCTCGAAGACGGAACCTGGCTGTTCCGTTCAAACTTCAACGGCACCTTTGGCCCTACTGTTCCTCCGACGCAGAACAACATCGAAGTTTTCCGTAACGCCGCGAACGCGCTCCCCGGTTCGGGCATCAAGCCCAGCACTCAGGGAACCGCAGTCTTCAGCAACACCGTGATTGGGTCCGCATCTGGAACTCGCATCACGATCCCCACCGGGATCAGTCGGCCCGGCGGGTTCTTCCTCGGCCAGTCGAACTTCACTCCCAGCGGCAGCATCGGTGCTCTGAGCGGGATCAATGTGTGGAATGTCAGTGTGCCTTCCGAGTTGGGGTCGGTGGATGTGAGCACATCGGACTTTGTGTGGGAACAGGCCGCCGGTCCGGTCCCGACCTCTGCCGGTGGTCAGTCGCCTTCAGCACTAAGCCATGCTCGCTTTACGAACCCCCAGTTCTTCGCGATTGATGGCTGCCCCAACCCGTTCGTTATCTGGGGCGTTGGCTATACCGGCAGTTCTTCCCACCCCTACTCCGGCGGTGCTTTCGGTTCGCTTTACTTTGTCGTCGATAATCTCGACCCGAACGACTCGTTCTTCGGATGGTCCAACTACGGAATCCTGAAAGCCGACGGAGGCAACTCTCTGAACCCGACCTCCAACGAGCAGCGCTTCGTCACGACCGGAGCGTCCGGCAACTTTGTTTCGCCTCGTTTCGATGTGAACAGTTCCGGCCAACTCGTTGTTGTGCACGAAGATTTCTCCACTTCCGGCGGCGCGACCTACCAGGTCCGCCTTTACAACCCTGTCTTCGACGGCTGCACCGTCACTTACCCCGACTTCGAAGTCATCGCCAGCACCGGCGTGGTCTACGATGACGGCACCGAGTTCACCCCCTTCGTTGACACCTTCCTGAACACCGAAGACCCCGACAACCCCATCGTCGAGCAGTCCGCCAACAACACCCCGTTCTCGGGTGTGTCCATCGACGATGAGGGCAACATCTCCTTCACCGCGACCGACGGCCTGTTCTTCGAGGAGCGCGTGATCGATCCAGTGAACTACCCCGAGCTGACCGCTCAGGTGGTATTCGCCTCCACCACTTCGCTCTACCACTACCACGCCGCGTCGCAGTCACTGCACCGCATCGTGTCCGGTGGCCAGAACGGCTCGATTCTCTCCAGCACGGGCAACCCCGACCTGCAGATCGGTCGCTTCCCGGTGGACAACAACGACTCCGACTCGTTCGGCGCGTTCTCGGCCAACAACGGCGTCGCCGCCATCAACTTCCGCAACGGATTCGATGATGCTCGCATCCTGAACCCGCCCGCCAGCGGCAATGTCCAGAACGGCGGCCAGCTCAACCCCGGCACCACCAGCCGCCAGGGCGTGCGCGGCGTCGTCCTCGTCGACCTCGGCGACTACGACCCCAACTTCGGCGGCGGACCGAACTGCATCGGTGATGCTGATGGCAGCGGCCTCGTCAACCTCGACGACCTCAACCTCGTCCTCACCAACTTCGGTGCCAGCGTCGACCCCGGCACCTCCGGCGATGTCGACGACAACGGCGTCGTGAACCTCGACGACCTCAACATCGTCCTCACCAACTTCGGACAGTGCAACGAGGAGTGATCCCGTTCACACCGCTCGAAGGTTCGACTTCGTAAGCAGCACGCGGCGGGGAGTGAAAGCTCCCCGCCGCCTTTTGATTCAGCCCCCTTCCCCCTTGTCCCAGAACAGGGGCGCTCGAGAGATCCTGATATGCGTTTAGGCCGCCGTTCCGCCGTGCTTCTCTCCGCCGCAACCATCTTCACGGGTGCGCTCTGCGCCGCTCCGCCGGCGAGCGCGAACCCGTGCGAACCCGCCGAGGAGTTCGTCGAGTTGCGCATCGTCACCTACAACATCCGCCAGGGGCTTGGCCCCATCGGTTCGACCGCGTGGAACAGCGTCGGCGACATGATCACGACCTTCGATTTCGACGGCGATGGACCCAACACCTCGCTCATGCCCGACATCGTGTGCTTCCAGGAGCTCGATCAGCAGGCCACCAGCGAGGTGGTGTCGTTCCGCAACCAGTTCCTCCCCGGCTACGGCATCCGCACCGCGACCGGCGACGGCTTCAATTACAACGCCATCCTCTTCCGGCCCGAGTTCGAAGTCCTCGGGCACACCAACCTTTCCACGCCGGGCCCGCGCAATGTGAACCGCGCCACCTTCCAGATCCCCGGTGCAACCCGAACCCTCACGCTCTACAACGCGCACTTCAAATGCTGCGGCGACACCGGAAGCCAGAACACCAGACGCAGCGAAGCCGATCGGATCGGTGAAGAGATCTGGCGCGACCGCAACCTCGGGCTCGACCTCGACAACAACGGCAGCCGCGAGACACCTCCCGGCTGGGTCGTGCTCGCCGGAGACCTCAACGCCAACACGCTCACCAACGACACCACCATCGATGGGGTGTTCTTTTACGAAGCCCAGAACGCACCGACCGGCGTGCTCGACCTGCCTGTGGAATCGCTGTTCGGTCGGATCTCCGGATCCTTTCTGCCGAACACCTTTCCTGGTTCTGGCGGCTCGCGACTCGATTACATCTGTCTCGATGAAGAACTGGCGATGCTCTTCGACGCTAACGGCGATCAGCAGCTCAGCCAGAGCGAGATCAACGCGATGGGCTTCGTGTACTTCTCCAACGACAGCACGCCCCAGCACTCGCCCGGTCGCTTTGCCAACGGCAACACGAACGCGACCAGCTTCGGCTCAGATCACCGACCGGTCGTCTTCGACCTTCGCCTGCCCGCGATCGCCGGCGACCTCGGCTGCCCCGGCGATGCGACGGGCGACGGGAAGGTCGATCTGGACGACCTGAATACGGTCCTGACCAACTTCGCATCCCCAGTTTCCACAGGGGAATCTGGGGATGTGGACTGCAACGGGATCGTGAACCTCGACGATCTCAACGAGGTGTTGGCAAATTTTGGGTGTTTTTCCGGTTGATGGCGGTTCAGGGAGATCCCCGATTGGGGTCCCGGAAGGGGCATTTTCGGGTCCGGACTGGGTTATCCCGCCTAAATCGACGCGAAAAACGCGAGTTTTCAGTAAATGAGCGTGTCCGGGACTGGAAATGCCGTCAAATGCGATGCATAGTATCCAGAGCGTACAAACGGTCGCGTTCGATCGTTTGACGGAAAAACCACTTGAGCGCGGCTGCTTTGGTGGTATGTTTCACTGACAACCCCACGGTGCTTGGCGAAGTGGATTGCCACGCATCACACAGGTCTAGAGAGATGGAGATTAGAGTTATGAAGAAGATTCTCGCTACTGCCGCTGTTCTGGCTTTCGCTGGCTCGGCCTTCGCCGGTTCGTTCGCTGTCACCGCTTCGGCTGACTTCGGCGGATTCCAGGTCGAAGGCTCCCAGGGTTCGGCTCTGACTTGGGACGGTGCTGCCAACTTCCAGGACGCACAGGCCCCCAACTTCAACCTGACCCTCTTCGGCTTCGGCATCGCCCACACCGGCGCTCGCATCGCGACTCCGAACGGCACCATTGGTGGTTCGGTGATCTCCGGTACCGCGTTCGCTCCGGGCGGCAGCCAGGACTCCAGCAGCTTCACCCACGCTTGGTACACCGTTGTCGAGGGTGGCACCCAGTCCGCTATGGTTGACTTCGGCGGCACCATGTACCCCGCCGTTCAGCTCATGATCTTCCAGCCCGGCATCACCAACATCCGCCTCGCGGATGAGGGTGGCACCGCCCGCATCGGTCTCGATGGCTCGAACGACTTCGTCAACTTCGACGCTCCCAGCGAGCGTGGCTTCCAGCTCGTCGTGGCTCCGAGCCCCGAGGGTGACGGCTACCAGACCCTGTATGTCGCCCTCATCCCGACCCCGGGTGCGGCTGGCCTCCTCGGTCTCGCCGGCCTCGCCGCTGTCCGTCGCCGCCGCTAATCCGGCCTTCGGATAACGAAAACAATCTCACGATTGTCCACCCGACGCGGTTCAACCCGCGTCGGGTTCTTTTTTGACGAAATACTCTCCCCACACGACACCCACCAGGACCGGTGGTGCTCCACGCCCCTGCGGCATCTAATTTCTAAAATTCACGCATTTTCCAGCGTTTCCCGCTTGGACGACCTCTGAAGCGCGGGTACGATGTACATGAGGAAATTTCCCCGCTGGACGAGAGACCGGCGGTCTGTGCAAAATGTGAGAGAAGAGAGGGACACAACCATGAACTTCAAGATCACCACTGCTGCCGTGCTCGCCATCGCGGGTGCCGCCGCCGCTGCTCCGTTCTCCGTGAGCGGCACCGTTGATTTCGGCGGTCCCGGCAACGCCGGTGCCCCGCTGACCGTCGGCGGCGGCATCATCAGTGTGCCTGCGACTCCCCAGTACGCTGGCCCCGGCAACACCGGCATCGCCATTGCTCCGAACGCTTTTGGCCCCAGCATGCCGACGCTGACTGCGGGAAGCCCCGGCTTCTCGCTCACAAGTTTCGAGGGCGGCTACTTCATGGATGCCCCCGTCAACTCCGGCACCACGCTGGATGGCCGCGATGGCGTTTTCCTGATGCACCTGATCGGTGACTTCTCATCCGTGAGCATCAGCAGCGTCTTCGTCGAGATCACTGACGGCAACGGCACCTCGAATGTCACTTTCACCGACTTCAATCTCGCCGGTGACGGCGGCTCGGCTGCTTACGAGCTCGTTATCTACCAGCCCAACCGCACGATCGGCGAAGCGCAGATCTGGGTTGTGTACATCCCGTCTCCCGCCAGCGCTGGCCTGATCGGCCTCGCCGGCATCGCAGCGACGCGTCGCCGTCGTTGATCTCTCTCTAGAGATGTGTAAACACGCACGACGCAGCCCATCGGCTGCGTCGTGTGCGTTTTGGTCTGCGCAATGTGGGCGTGAGAAGCCCCGATCGGCCGCCGCGATCAGGGTCGGGTCGGTGCCACACCGGTAAGACGCGACCGCCAGCCGTCCATCGACGATTTCTTCGTCAGGTCGTACCGGATCGGCGTCACGCTGATCTTTCGCTCGAAGATGCACGCCACATCCGTGCCGGGGTCCGCCGCCTGGAAGTCCAGGCCGTGCCCGGAGGCCCAGTAATACACCTGCCCGCCAGGGGCCTCGCGCCGGTCGTACTGATCAACCAGCCCGTGCGTGTTCATCGGGGCCACCACGATCTCCGGCTCCGGCGGGCTTGGCGGCTGCGAAGTGTCATCGCACACCGGCAGGTTGATGTTCACGCACCGGTGGCGTCCGAGAAGTTCGCTCTCGTCGCCCCCCACGCCTCCCGCGATCACCGCCTCGATCGCCCGCCGGGCCATCGCCGCCGCCCGCCGGTGGTCGGGCCGGCCGTCGCCGATGTGCAGCGAGATCGCGATCGACGGGACGCCGAGGAACGCCGCCTCCAGAGCCGCGGCGACCGTGCCCGAATAGATCACATTGATCCCGACATTCGCCCCGGCGTTGATCCCCGAAATGACCAGGTCCGGCCGGTCCCCCTCGCCGAACACCTGCGGCCAGAGGTGGGCGATCGCGAGTTTCATGCAGTCCGCCGGTCGCCCGTCCACAGCGACGGCGTGCTCGTCCTTTCGTGGGAAGTGCTCGTCGACCCGCTTGGGAGTGGTCATCAGCGGCTGGTGGAAGGTCAGCCCGTGCGAGGTTGCCGACTGGGCTGTGAGCGGCGCGACCGTCATCACGCGGCTGTCGGCCCCGCCCAGCGGACCGCCGAAGCGACCGTCCGGATCGGCCACGGCGTCGTGGAGGGCCTTGATGCCGCTGGCGGTGATGCCGTCGTCGTTGGTCAGGAGAATCTTCATGGCCCAAGCGTAGACGATCAGTCCGCCTGCGGGGTGCGCATCGCGTGAAAACACACGAGCGCCGCCGCGACCGCGGCGTTGAGCGACTCCACGCCACCGGCCATCGGGATCGCCAGCCGCTCGTCGAGCAGTTCGAGAACCTCCGGCGAGATGCCCGTCGTCTCCGAGCCGATCACGAACACGGCCCGGTGCTTCGGGGTGTGCTCGAAGAGATCGTGCCCGCCATCGGCCTCCAGCCCCGCGGCGTGGAAGCCCACCCCCTGCAGGTGCCCGATCGCGCTGGCCAGGTCGTGGCAGACCACGATCGGCACGCGGTACACCGTCGCCGCCGAGGACTTGATGACCAGCCCGTTCACCCACGGGCAGCCGACGCGTGGCCAGAGGATGCCGCTGACGCCCGCCGCGACCGCCGAGCGCACGATCATGCCGAGGTTCTGCGGGTTGGTGATGGTGTCCATCGCGAGCAGGCGCGTCGGGACCGCCGCCCGCTTGCCGTGCAGCGTGGCGGTCCAGTCCTCGAGCTCGATGACGTTGTTGAGCTTGATCCGCGCGACCACGCCCTGGTCGTGGCGCGTGTCGCCCGACAACTTCGTCACGCCGGCGTAGTTGGACTTCTCCAGTTCCACCTCGCTCTGGCGGCATCGCTCGGCCAGCTCGGCGCGGAACTCGCCGGGCACCTGCTCGGCGACGCGCACGAACTCCACGCTCACATCGGGCGCATCGAGCGCTTCCATGACGGCGCGCCGGCCGTACACGGTGATCGAAGTGGTTCCCCGCCAGTTGCGGTTGTCGGTCATTTCTGGGCCTCTCTGGTGTACTGCCTGCCGCCCCACTGCGTCTGCGTGCCGTGCTGAAGATCCCTCGCTGCTCGCCGGAGCAGCGACGCGATTTTCCACGCACCGTACGGGAAGAACGCGATCAGCAGCGGGTTCTGGTGCTGCTGCCGGTAGACCATGCCCATCGCGAGGCAGAACGCGAGAAAGGCCAGCGCGGACACGGCCAGCGTCGCGCCGACCAGTGCCTCCAGCCCGAACAGCAGCCACGCCGCGAGCGCGAACCAGAACGCCAGCTCGCTCAGCACAGGCAGGATCGCGCCGAACAGCAGCAGGCGAACGCTCGACGAGCGCAGCTTGGAGGTCCGCCGGCTCGCGGCTTCGGTGAAGATCCGTTTCCAGCCGCGCTCGAACGCCGCTTCATCGCGATACATCTCGCAGCTCAACATGCCGTCGGCGATGAGGCAACCGAGGCGCAGGCCGCGCGGCTTCTGGCCGAAGATCTTGGCGAACTGGATGTCCTCGAGCAGCGCGTTCTGCACGCCAGCGTGCCCGCCGATGGAGTCGAACGCGGCTCTGCGGAAGAGCATGAACTGCCCGTTGGCGAACAGGCGCGCTTTCGTCGGGTCGTTGACATGGTCGAGCGGGTATTGGCGGACGAGCTCGAAGGTCGCGGCGGGCTGGACGAGTTTCTCGTACCAGCGCTCGCGCGTGAGCGTGGAGAGCAGACTCAGCAGGTCGAGGTCGCGCTCGATGAGCAGCGCCGCCGCGGCTCGCAGGCAGCGCGGGTCGAACGCGGTGTCCGCATCGGCGAAGAGGACCAGCCCGCGCGAGAGGTCGTGCACATCCACGCCCGGCTTCGGCGTCCAGCTCGCTTCATCGGGCGAGCGCAGCCGGTCGAGGGCCTTCGCCTCGCGATAGCCCCGGTGCATCGCGTGGACCTTGCCCGCCCAGCCGTCGGGGCAGTGCTCGTTGACGATGATCTCGACGCGCGGGTCGGGCTCGCCGCTCTCGCTGCGGATCGCCTCGCGCAGGACCGCTTCGGTGTCGTCGGTGCAGCGGTCGAGAACGAAGACGGCCGACAGCGCCGGGTAGTCGCTGGCCAGCAGCGAGCGGGCGACGCGCCCGATCACATCGCGCTCGTTGTGGGCGGGGATGATGACTGTCAGTTCGGGGAACTCGGCGATCCGCTCGGCGAGCGCGATGCCGTCCCGGGCCGTCGGCAGCGTGCGGGACGCTCGCCATACGCGCGATGCGACTACGCCGTAGAACACCAGCGTCGCGAGCGCGGCCAGCGTCAGCAAAGCGAGCAGGATGGCGTACCAGAGGGGCATCGGACTGCGTAGGGTACGATCGAGGGCATGGCCCCGCACGAACCGAACCGGCTGCCGGCTCAGGGCTGAAGGCGGGTCGCGCTCCACTCACCCGCCACGAACGATTCCTCATCCTCGCTGCCCTTGGTCGGCTTCAGCGAACGGGTCCACAGCGCGCGGTCGTGGATGCGGCTGCGGTTGCCCACCCACAGTTCCATCTTCTCCGCCCATACGCGGTAGCCGCCCCAGTGCGGCGGGCGCGGCACGGTCTCGGGGTCGGGCTCGGTCTCGGCATCGGGGTCCACGCCGAAGCGCTGCTGCAGTTCGGTGACCTTGTTCAGCAGTTCTGCGCGCGAGCCGATCGGCCTCGACTGGTCCGACGACCACGCGCCGATGCGCTTCCCGGCCGAGCGCGTCGCGAAATAGCGGTTCGACTCGCTCTCGGGCGAGCGCACGACCGGACCCTCGATGCGCACCTGCTTGTCGAAACGGTCCCAGTGGAACACCACGGCGGCCTGCGGGTGGGCTTCGAGCGCATCGCCCTTGCGCGAGGTCCGGTTGGTGAAGAATACGATGTAGCCGGGGTCCTCGACCAGGTACTTGCAGAGCACGATCCGCGCCGACGGGCGCCCGTCGGGGTCCACGGTGGCGATGGTCATCGCGTTGGGGTTCGGCTGGATCTTCTGCTCGTGGGCGGCGTTGAACCACCGGGCGAAGGTAGGGAACGGGTCGGCCGGGAGGTCATCGGGGAGCCGGTCCTCCATGCGGAAGGCCTCGGGCAGGTCGTTCTGGGCGGTGTCGATGCTCATAGGCCAGACGATAGGCGATTACCGCGATTTTCGCGTTCGGACCGGGCGGCCTTGCGGATATGCTGTCGGTTGAGCCGGGCGGAGCCCGGACGCGGCTACAACGGACGCGGACCAGCCACGGAGGGACCCCTTGGACGATCGAAACGGCATCGGCACAGCCACCGCACCCGAGCGCGGACGAAAGCGCTTCAAGGCCGAGGAGCGCAATCTCCAGAAGCTCTTCGACCGCCTGCCGCCCCACTCGCTGGAGGCGGAGATGTCGCTGCTCGGCTCGATGATCCTCGATCACTCGGTGATCGGCGATGTCATCGAGATCGTGCCGCTGGCTGACGCGTTCTACAGCGAGGCCCACGGCGCGATCTTCGACGCCCTTGTGCGCCTGTACGACCGCAAGCAGTCCGGCGACCTCGTCCAGCTCTCCGAGGCACTGAAGGACCGGGATGTGTTCGAGGATGTCGGCGGGACCGACTACCTGCTGAACCTGGCCCAGTCGGTGCCGAGCGCGGCGAGCGCCCCCTACTACGCCGAGATCGTGCGCGAGAAGTGGCAGCTGAGGCGACTGATCGACGCCTCGGGCGACATCGTCTACAGCGCGTACCACTCCGGCGAGTACGGCGACGACGGCGCACGGACCGTGCTCGACAAGGCCGAGCAGGCGATCTTTGAGATCGCCGAGCAGGCCGAGAGCGGCGGGCAGCAGTCGATGAAGAGTCTGCTGGTCGAGGTGATGGAGTCGCTGGACCGCCAGGACGGGCGGAGCGTCACCGGCGTCGCAACCGGCTTCTACGAGCTCGACGAGATGACCAGCGGCCTGCAGCCCGGCGAGATGATCATCGTCGCGGCACGCCCCTCGATGGGTAAGACGGCGTTCGCGCTGAACCTGACCGAGCAGATCGCCTTCGGCGGATCCCGCTACGAGGGCAAGGGCGACGGGACCACGCCGGTCGGCTTCTTCAGTCTGGAAATGTCGCAGGCGTCGGTGGTGCAGCGTCTGCTCAGCGCGCACTCGGGCGTGGACTCGCACCGCATGCGCACCAACCGCCTCTCGAAAGACGACTTCGCCGACCTGATGCACTCGTGCGGCCTGCTCGAAAAAGCCCCGATCTACATCGACGACACGCCGGGGCTGACCGTGATGAACCTGCGGGCCAAGGCCCGGCGCATGGTCAAGCAGTACGGCGTGAAATGCCTCGTGATCGACTACCTGCAGCTCATGAGCGCGCCGTCGGCGGCGAAGGAAGGGCGTCAGCAGGAAGTCTCGACGATCAGCCGCCAGATCAAGGCGCTCGCGCGTGAACTGAAGCTGCCGATCATCTGCCTCGCGCAGCTCAACCGCGGCGCGGAGCAGCGCGAGGGGCACCGCCCGCGCATGGCCGACCTGCGCGAGTCGGGCTCGATCGAGCAGGACGCGGACGTGATCGCGCTGCTGCACCGCGAGGAGTACTACCACCTGCAGGACCCGAGCTGGGCCGAGGAGAACCCTGACAAGATCGGCCTGGCCGAGCTGATCATCGCCAAGCAGCGCAACGGCCCGACCGGCACGGTGAAGATGAGCTGGGACGCGCGCGTGACGCGGTTCCGCAACTACGCCGCGCCGGGGTCGAGCGGCGGGTATGTGCCAGCACCACGACGCGAGGAGCCGGGGGCTGGGGCGTATGTCGAGCCGCGGCCGGGCGGGTTCGCGCCGGGCGCGCGGTCAGGGCCGGTCGAGGACCATCGCGACGGCGGCGGCAACGAGCCGGACTGGGACGACGCGAACGACGACGGCCTGCCGATGTGAGCAGCATGGACATCCGGGGGCGGCTTGATCGCGGATCGCAAAACGACAGCAGCCCGATCCGAGGATCGGGCTGCTGTTTTGATCATTCGATCGTGCGAATCAGCGGGTGCTGATCAGCGGCGACGACGGACCGCGGCGAGACCGGCGAGGCCGAGCAGGCCAGCGGTGCCGGGGGTGGGGATCAGGGCCCAGGTGCCGATGATGCCGTTGCCCGGAATAGCGCCTGAGTTGTCAATGTTGGCGTAGATGTTGCCGGACGAGTTGCCAGCGAGCATCTCCGCGTAGCGAGCGGGGGTAAGGGTCCAAGTACCGGTGCCGGTGAACGCCTGCACGCCAGCAACGAAGTTGGACGCAGAAGCGGAATAGCTCCAGAGGTTGAGGCCGGGATCGGTCGCACCGCTGAACAGCGAGGGGGTGCCGTCAGAGGCGACATCGGTGCTGGTCAGGTTGCCGGTGCCACCTGCCACACCGAGCGTGGACGGGCCGTTGTAGAAATCGGCGAGCAGAACACCGTTGAAGGCGCTCGAGGCCGCGTTGATGGCGGACAGACCGTTGGTCGCGTTGATGGTGATCTGGTTGGGGACGGTCAGGTCGACGATGAGCAGAACATCGGCGGAAGCAGCGCCGGTAAGGGCGAGCACGGAAGCGGCGGTCAGAAGGGTCTTCATGTCTTTCTCTCCTGCAAAACAGAACTCTGCGCATGTACACAGCCGGAACACGCTCCGACTGCCAAGGCGGGTCGCCGGGCCATCGCAGTGCCTGCGATGGCAATACCGACCGCCTTGCCTATCAACATACAGGGTTCCGCAGGCATTACAAGCGATAACTTCACAAACAAGGGGATTTCGCTGATCCCAGCATTGTTTCAGGGTTCACCATCAAGTCGCCCTTTCCCCCCTATACAGAGACCCCGCCACGGGAGCGGGGCCTCTGACAGGTTTACCCAGATTGACAAATCAGTGGTCTGATCTGCCTCAAGATGGATCAGCGGCGACGACGGACTGCGGCGAGACCGGCGAGGCCGAGCAGACCGGCGGCACCGGGGGTGGGGATCCACTCAATACGGAGCATGCCCGAATTGATGGTGTGGAAGTCTGCGGTGCCACCGGTGTATGTCGCGTAGGTCTCGACATACAGTTCACCGGAGAGCACATCAAAGGGGCCACCGATCTGAACGCTCGCATCGGCGAAGGTTCCGGAGACCGGACCGAAGGGGCCCGAAACATTGCTGGTGCCTTCGATGCCGGCATCCCAGTAGCCGCCGCCGAGTTCACCATCGTTCAGGGAAAGCCGGAGCTCACTGTTCCAACTGAAGCCGAAGGTCTCGAAGTCGAGGTCGATGTACTCGGCACCGACAATCTGCGCGCCGACGGGAAGGGCGAACGAAGCGGAAGTGTTTCCGGCGTTCAGGTACCCACCATTGATGTTCCAACCGGCGAGGTCGATATCGAGGAAGTTCGAACCGGCCGAGGCGGCACCGGCGAGCGCAAGGACAGCGCCAGCAGTAATCAGGGTCTTCATAACAATCTCTCCTTTTCAAGGCACAGGTTTGGCCCGATGCAACGCTGCCCGGGCCGGACTCTCAAATTTTCCAGACCAGCACCGGGCTCTCACTCCGGCACGACATCTGGCTCTCACCTACCACCTTACAGGATAACGGAACGGACACAAGCAAGAAATGCGCATATGCGCCCAAGAAGTTGTCTGCGCTGAGTCGATCCCGGATCGGTAGACGCACAGACGCGATGCGCGCACAAAACCCCGCTCGATAGCGGGGTCTTGTTGTGGTTTTCCCAGCTCATCAGGATTGCCTATCCTGACAAAAATCGGGGCTTTTCTCAGCGACGGCGACGGATCGCGGCAAGACCGGCGATGCCGAGCAGACCAGCCGCTCCGGGCGCTGGGATCTTGATGAGTTCGATGGTCAGGTTGCCGTAGAGCGTGTTGCCGTCCCACGTATCGGTCATGGAGACGGTGATGAGATCGGGCTTGGGAATCGGGTTTTCGAAGATGTACTCGTGGCTGTAGGAGCCGGGGTTGCCCGAGGTGGCACCGTCGAAGTCCCAGACGCTCAGGAAATCGGTGAAGTTCTCGGCTGGGGCGAGGCCGTACCCACCGGCGATCGCGCCGAGGTAGCGGAAGGTGCCGGCGAAGCCGTAGATCGTGTTGTCGAAGCGGAGCACGAGACCGAGGTCAGACGCCCACGAGGCATCGAGCGCGGGCCCGCCGGCGGCGTTGATTTCGTTGTAATCGAAGCTGATACGGATACCAATGACGGGCTTGTCGTTGGGGGTGGGCTGGATGGTTGAGGTCAGTATCGTGTCGTCACCGATCGAGGTGGTGTGTGAACCGAAGTAGAAATCCCCGAGATTGAAAATCTCGTTCTGCCCACTCGCAGCCGCAGCGCCGGCGATGGTGAGCAAAGATACCGCGGCCAATGAAATGCGAACCATGATTGACTCCTCCTGAAACTGGTGTGCCCTGTGCTGGCACAGAAAAGCAGCCCCGCAACACGCCGGGCTGATCAACGAAACAGGTTTGCAGGGTCCACCCACGAGGCCCGGAGCTGTGCGGCACCGATCCAATGGACCGTGTCAGACTGGCTTGGCGTAGCGGGCGGGTCGGAATGCGGCAGGCCCGATATCACCTGACCAGTCTTTCCAAACGGTAACCCCAAATTCGGGCCATGCAAGGGATTCTCGTGAAAACACTTGCAATTATGGGGAAATTCGGGGTCTTACTTGCCGCAGGAGGCGCCGAAGTTGATCAGCACGAGGTTGAGGTCGTCCAGATCGACCACGCCGTCGCCGTTGACATCGCCGGGGATGTTGCCGGGACAGGCAGGGACGCCGCCGAGGATGAGGTCCCAGGATTCGAAGGCGCCGGCGACGAGGAAGTCGTCGTCGTAGATGCGCAGGATCCAACTGCCCTGGGCGTCTTCGCCGAGGTAGGCGCTGTCGAGACTGACGAATGCGCCGCCGGGACCGCTGGCGCGATAGGTGCCGGGCGGGAGGTCCTGGGTTCCGGAGTAGTCCTGGGCGACGAGCCAGAGGTCTTCGCCGGAGTCGGCGAAGGTGTAGTCGCCGTCGAAATCGGCGTCCTCGCCGAAGCGGAGGTTGGTCAGCAGGATGACCGGATCCGAAACGCCGACATGGCGGAGCTCGATGGTGAGGTCGGAGGAGTAGTTGTGCTGAAAGCCGTTGATGCGCACGGCGATCGAGGTGATGGGGAAGGACTCCTCGATGACGACGGGGGTGATCATGCCGATGGGGTCGTTGTCGGGGATCGGGCCTCCGGGGCCGCCAAAGGGGGTTGGGGGATCGCCGGCTCCGCCGAGGAGGAGCGAGACGAACGAAAGTGCGATGGCAGGATGGGGCATCTGGAGACTCTGGAGAACGAATTCGGTCGGGCACACGGCGTGTCAGCGCGCTGACCGCCCGCGCGCACCGGTAGCGAGTGTACGCCGTATCGCGCGGAGTGCAATGAAAAAGCCCGCCATCGGGCGGGCTTGATGAATCGAACTCGAGCGTCAGGATCAGGTGGACTCGGCTCCGGCTTCGGCGGCTTCAGCGCTCTTGCCGGATTCGCCCTTCTTCTCCTTGCTCTCCTTCTTCTTCTCGAGCGACTTGTCGTACTTGAGATCGAAGGTGAGCTCTTCGGCGTCTTCCTTGCGGGTGATGACGATCTTGTTCTTGCCCTCGAACTCGCCGGAGAGGAGCGACTCGGACAGCGGGTCCTCGACATACTGGCTGATCGCGCGCCGGAGCGGGCGGGCGCCGTAGTCGGGGTTGAAGCCCTTGTCGATCAGGAAGTCCTTGGCGGCCTGATCGAGCTCCATGTGCCAGCCCTGTTCCTTCATGCGGTTGACGAGTTTCTGCGTCTCGTAATCCACAATCGTGATCAGGTCGTCCTTGGTGAGCGGGCGGAAGACGATGATGTCGTCGAGGCGGTTGATGAACTCGGGGCGGAAGTACCGCTCGATTTCCTTGTTCAAAACGCTCTTGATGTTCTCGAAGTCCTGCTGCTCATCGCGCTTGGCGAAGCCGAAGCCCGCGCCGCCCTTGATCAGGTCGGCCCCGATGTTCGAGGTCATGATCAGTACGGTGTTGCGGAAGTCGACATTGCGCCCGAAGGAGTCCACCAGGCGGCCTTCTTCCATGATCTGCAGGAGCATGTTGAAGACATCGGGGTGGGCCTTCTCGATCTCGTCGAACAGCACGACCGAGTACGGGCGACGGCGGACGCGCTCGGTGAGCTGGCCGCCTTCTTCGTAGCCGACATAGCCGGGAGGTGCGCCGACGAGGCGGGAGACATTGTGCTTCTCCATGTAGTCGGACATGTCGAGGTGGATGAGGGCTTCCTCGTCCCCGAACATGAACTCGGCGAGGGCCTTGGAGAGTAGCGTCTTACCGACACCCGACGGGCCGACGAAGATGAAGCTGCCCATCGGGCGCTTCGGGTCCTTCAGGCCCGCGCGGGCGCGGCGGATGGCCTTGGAGATGCCCTTGATGGCCTCGTCCTGGCTGACGACGCGTTTGTGCAGCTCGGCTTCGAGCTGGAGCAGGCGCTGGGCCTCCTCCTTCTCGAGGCGGGTGAGCGGCACGCCGGTCATCTTGGAGACGACCTCGGCGATGACTTCGCCGTCGACGATGCCGCCGGTTTCCTTGGCCTTCTCGCGCCATTCCTTCTGGATGTCTTCCTTCTTCTTGCGGAGCTTCTCGGCCTGGTCGCGGAGCTCGGCGGCCTTCTCGTAGTCGGCGCCCTTGACGGCCTCGTCCTTCTCGATGGACAGGCGCTCGATGTCCGCTTCCAGATCGGCGAGGTCCGGCGGCTTGGTCATGGTCTTCAGGCGTACGCGCGCACCGGCCTCGTCGATGACATCGATGGACTTGTCGGGCTGGACGCGCCCGGTGATGTAGCGGCCGGAGAGTTCGACGGCGGCCTCGATGGCGTCGTCGGTGATCTGCACGCGGTGGTGCTCTTCGTACTTGTCGCGCAGGCCCTTGATGATCTCGACGGTCTGCTCGGCGTTGGGCGGATCGACGGAGATGGACTGGAAGCGCCGTGCGAGGGCGGGGTCCTTCTCGATGTACTTGCGGTACTCGTCGAAGGTGGTGGCGCCGATGCACTGGATCTCGCCGCGGGCCAGCGCGGGCTTGAGGACGTTGGACGCGTCGATCGCGCCTTCGGCCCCGCCGGCGCCGACGAGGGTGTGAAGTTCGTCGATGAAGAGGATGACGTTGCCCGCGCGGCGGACTTCGTTCATCACGGCCTTGATGCGCTCTTCGAACTGGCCGCGGTACTTGGTGCCGGCGACCATCATGGCCAGGTCGAGCACGACGATGCGGCGGTCGTGGAGGATCTCGGGCACGTCGTTGGCGACGATCTTGGAGGCCAGGCCCTCGACGATGGCGGTCTTGCCGACGCCGGCCTCGCCGATGAGCACGGG
>CBFGVX010000039.1:0-28752 GCA_965652425.1 uncultured bacterium
CGAACACTCAACCTGCGGATTTGGAATCCGCTGCTCTGCCAATTGAGCTACTGGCCTAGCCGATCGAGCGAGGCGTTGGGGTTTGACGGGGGCCAGGCCCGGCTCGATCTTGGCGATTGTGGCTTGGCGGCGGTTACTTCCGCTTGATCTTATGCACCGTGTGCTTGCGCAGGCGCGGGCAGTACTTGTTGAGACCCTCTTTGAGGCCCTCGGGCAGACCGCCCTTGACATTCACCTGGGTCCGGTAGTTCAGGTCACCGGTTTCGGTGCACTGGAGCCAGACATATTCGCGGGCATCGCCCTTTTTCTTGGCCATCGCAAAGCTTCCGTTTCAGTAAACGCCCCGCCGAGAGACGGGGGCGAGTGCTTCGGTCGAGTTGAAAAGCCGCGTGGCCCGGTTGAGCGGGCCATGCGGGATATCGATCGGTCATCCGGCTCTCGCCGGATCTGAGATCGATCGCTTACGCGACGATCTCGGAGATGACGCCCGAACCCACGGTGCGGCCGCCTTCGCGGATCGCGAAGCGGAGACCGGCTTCCATGGCGATCGGCTTGTCGCCGAGGTCCACCTCGATCGCGACGTTGTCGCCGGGCATGCACATCTCGGCGCCGCCAAGGAGGTTCACGCTGCCGGTGACATCGGTCGTGCGGAAGTAGAACTGGGGCTTGTAGCCGGAGAAGAACGGGGTGTGACGACCGCCCTCTTCCTTGGTGAGGATGTAGACCTCGCCCTTGAACTTGGTGTGGGGCTGGATGGAGCCGGGCTTGCAGATGACCTGCCCGCGCTCGACCTGGTCCTTTTCGATACCACGGAGGAGGACGCCGCAGTTGTCGCCGGCGACGGCCGAGTCCAGGGTCTTGTTGAACATCTCGACACCGGTGACGGTGGTCGGCTTCTTCTCGGTGGTGAGGCCGACGATCTCGACGGCGTCACCGACCTTGACGGTGCCACGCTCGACGCGACCGGTGGCGACGGTACCGCGGCCCTTGATCGAGAACACATCTTCGACGGCGATCAGCAGGGGCTTGTCGGTCTCGCGCTCGGGCTCGGGGATGTAGCTGTCCAGAGCCGCGAACAGCTCGTCGATGCCCTTGCAGGCCTCGTCGCTGTGCGGATCTTCCATCGCGGCCTTGGCCTGGCCCTTGATGACGGGGGTGTCATCGCCGGGGAAGTCGTACTTGTCGAGGAGCTCGCGGACTTCCATCTCGACGAGCTCGAGCAGCTCGGGGTCGTCGACGAGGTCGACCTTGTTCATGAAGACGACGATGTAGGGCACGCCGACCTGACGGGCGAGCAGCACGTGCTCGCGGGTCTGGGGCATGGGGCCGTCGGCGGCGGACACGACGAGGATCGCGCCGTCCATCTGAGCGGCACCGGTGATCATGTTCTTCACATAGTCAGCGTGGCCGGGGCAGTCCACGTGAGCGTAGTGGCGGGACTCGGTCTCGTACTCCACATGCGACGAGTGGATCGTCACCGTCTTGGACGAGTCGCGGACGGTGCCGCCCTTGGTGATTTCGGCGTAGCTCTTGACCTCGCCGCCGTTCTTGGCGGCCGAGCGAGCGACCATCGCCGCGGTCAGGGTGGACTTCCCGTGGTCGATGTGGCCGATGGTGCCGACATTGACGTGCGGTTTTGTTCTTTCGAAGGTGCCTTTGGCCATTGCGAACTTCCTCTCGCCGGTGTGTGCTGCCGTCCGGGTTCAGACGATTCAGCGGTGTATCCGGCTCTCCTAGCGGTACATGAAAACCTAACGATAAGGCGACGCCACTGAGAGCGGTCGCACCGGCTGACCGAACCGCTCGGCCTCGCCCAAATCCTCTTCAGCGCACACAAGCCCTGAAGAAGCCGAATTCTCCGTCGCCGGATGCACCGACCGCCGAGCGACCGAAACTCCCGAAACGACTGGCTCGCCCGCTCGCCAACCCACCGGCTCGCGGACATGGGCCTCATAGTATGCGCGATTCCTCGGATTGCTGCCCGATTCTCGCCCATCTCAACCCAAAGCCACCGATGGGACTTGAACCCATGACCTCACCCTTACCAAGGGTGTGCTCTACCACTGAGCTACGGTGGCCAACGCCGCCGGCCTGACTGCGCCGACGCCGACCGCGCACCGCCGAAGCGGCGCGGGTCGCGGAATGTACCCGCAGTCGACGCCAGCGACAAGCCGCCAAACACACTTCCCCGAACCGATTTCTCCTCCGCCCACGCCGCGCCCACCGCCCTGCTACCCTCCGACCATGCCCGATGCACCCAAACCGGCCGTCTTTCTCGATCGCGATGACACCATCATGGCCTGCGACGACATCGTCGAGAACGGTGATATGGGCTACCCCGAACTGGTCCAGCTCCTGCCCGGGGCCAAGAACGCCCTTCAAACGCTTACCGATGCTGGGTTTACGCTCGTGGTCGCCACCAACCAGGGCGGTGTTGCGCGAGGCCGGTATCCCGAAGAGGCCGTCCACGCCGTCCACGACCGCCTGAATGAACTCCTCGGCGGCCTGATCAGCGCCTTCCGCTTCTGCCCCTACCACCCGCTGGGAACCGTCACCGAGTACGCCACCGAGCACAACTGGCGCAAGCCTCAGTCCGGCATGCTTCTTGACGCTGCCTCCGAGCACGGGCTGGACCTGAACTCCTCCTGGATGGTCGGAGATAAGCTCCGCGATTGCCAGGCCGGTCGCGGGGCGGGCTGCCGCACCATCATGATCGGTCCCAACGCCGAAGCCCACCAACACGAAGAATGCGTGGATTTCATCGCGCCAGACCTCGCCGGCGCGGCGACAATCATTCTGCAGCACGCTCGCGGGGCCTGAAACCGATCCTTCGCAGGAAGGCCGGGTCTTGGAGAGCGGCTGGAGGTTCCGCCCCGTGTCCACCCCGCCCCGCACCAGCATCATCCTTCGCGCCCTCGCCGGTCGACCGCTGGCCAGCGAGCAGGTGAAGGCCATCGTCGTCTCGACCGCGTGGGCCATCGGCGAGCGCACCGGCATCACCGTGCTCGGCGCCCACGCCACCGAGGACCGGGTCCGGATCGACCTTGAATGCACCCGCCTCGCCTCGATCGGCTTCGCCGCCGAGCTGCGCCGGCTCACGGAACGCTGGTACGAAAAGAAGTTCCCCGGCACCGGGCACCTGTGGGGCCCGCCTCCGGATGAGCATCGCGGCGGCGCGGACATCGACCAGAACACCTGGCGCTCCGAGCACGAGGACGACGACGACTGGTGGCGAGGAGGCGAGAGTGACCTCGGCCCGCCCGGTTGAGCCGATGGCCTCCATCGCACGACCCAGCCCCGCGGGATACCCTTCACGCCCGTGTCCGAGCCGAGAACTTTTCAGAATTCGCCCAAGAACCGCCCCAACCTGCCCATCGGGCGGCTTCTTGTGGTCATGCCGAGCTGGGTCGGCGACGCCGTGATGGCGACGCCCTCGCTGCGCGTCCTGCGCGAGTTGCTGCCCGGCGCGTTCATCTCGGCGCTCATGCGACCCGGCATCGACGACCTCATGCGCGGCACGGCGTACTTCGACGAGGTCCATGTCGGCAAGGCCTCGGGCGTGATGGGTCCCAAGCGCGTCGCCTCCCGGCTCCGCCCCCGCCAGTACGACACCGCCCTGCTCTTCACCGGCTCGTTCTCCACGGCTTTGATCACGCGCATCGCCGGGATTCCCCGGCGCGTCGGTTACGAGCGCGACGGGCGCTCGCTGCTGCTCACCGACGGGCTGGTGCCGCACCGCCGGCGCGATGTCGAGCCCTACAGCCGCTCGAGCACCGACCCCGGCGCGTGGGCGCCCGTACCCGCCTGCGACTACTACTACGCGCTGACCCGCTACCTGCTCGCCTCGCACAACCTCAAGGCCTACTCCATGGGCCCGCTCGAACTGAACACCATCGACGCCGAGGAGCGCGCGGCGACCGAACTGCTCGATCGCGCGAACCTCACGCCCGACCGCCAGCGCCGGATGGTCATCCTCAACCCCGGCGGCAACAAGGACGAGAAGCGCTGGCCCGGCGAACGCTTCGCCGCGCTCGCCGACCACCTGATCGAGCACCAGAACGCCACGGTCCTCTTCAACGGCTCACCCAAAGAGGCCGAACTCGTCCGATCGATCATCGCGCGGGTGAAGCACGCCGATCGCGTGGTCGCGCTGCCCGAACTGGGCATGAACCTGTCGATCCTCAAAGCGCTGGTGAAGCGCTGCAAACTCATGGTGACCAACGACACCGGCCCGCGCCACATCGCCGCGGCGTTCGGCGTGCCGGTCGTCACGCTCTTCGGCCCGACCGACCACCGCTGGACGACGATCCCCTTCGAGGACGAGATCGAGATCGTCGCCGATCCGACGCTGCCCGAGGAGGAAGTCAGCAACGACCACCCGCAGCGCTGCGCGATCGATCGCATCGCCCTGGACAAAGTCATCGCCGCCTCGGAGAAACTGCTGCGGGGCGTGAGCGCGCGGTAATCCGGCTGCCGCGGCTACAGTACGCCTGATCCTTTCTTTGCCCGCCTCTGGAGACGCCCCACCGATGCCCAGCCCGACCACGACCACCGGCGTGCAGTTCCGCTCGCACACGCTGCCCAACGGCCTGACGATCGTCGGCGAGATCGTGCCCGATGCGCACAGCGCCTCGGCGGGCTTCTTCGTGAAGACCGGCGCGCGCGACGAGCGCCCGGTCGAAATGGGTGTGTCGCACTTCCTCGAGCACATGATGTTCAAGGGCACCGAGCGGCGCAGCGCCGACGATGTCAACCGCGAGTTCGACGAGATGGGCGCCGACTACAACGCGTTCACCAGCTCCGAGATGACCGCCTTCTTCGCGACCACGCTGCCCGAGATGACCGAGCGCTCGGTGGACCTGCTCGCCGACATCCTGCGCCCGTCGCTGCGCCAGGCCGACTTCGACATGGAAAAGGGCGTGATCCTCGAAGAGATCGCCATGTACAAGGATGTCCCCTTCTGGGTGCTCTACGAGCGCGCGATGGAGGAGTACTACGGCGACCACACGCTCAGCTTCCGCGTGCTCGGGACCGGCGACACCATCACGAACCTCGAGCGCGACACCATGCAGCGCTACTTCGACACGCGCTACAGCGCCGACAACACCACGCTCTGCCTCGCCGGCGCGATCGACTTCGACGCCGTGTGCAAGCAGGCCGAGAAAGTCTGCGGGCACTGGCAGCGCACCGGCGCGAGCCGCGACAACGCCAAGCCGACCGTCAACGCCAAAGAGTTCGAGATCCGCGACCCGAATGTGAACCGCGCGTACCTGCTCATGCTCTCGCCCGGCCCGTCGGTGCAGGACGAGGACAAGTACGCCGCGGCGATGCTCGCCCAGGTCCTCGGCGCGCCGGGCAACAGCCGCCTGCACTGGGCGCTCGTCGAGAACGGCCTCGCCGAGGAGGCCCAGGCCGCCTACGACCCGCGCGACGGCTGCGGCGACTTCTTCGTCTACGGCTCCTGCGACCCGGACAACGCCGAGAAGGTCTGGCAGGCGATGAACAGCGAGATCGAATCGCTCGTCGGCTCGCTCACCGAGGACGACCTCGAAAAGCTGCGCAACAAGGCCATGACCAGCGCGACCCTCGCCGGCGAACGCCCCTCCGGGCGCATGCAGCGCCTCGGTCGCGTGTGGACCTACCTCGGTGAGTATGTCTCGCTGGAAGACGAGCTAGCCAAGATGAACGCCGTCACGCTCGACGACCTCCGGCGCGTGTACGACCGCTTCCCGTTCCAACCGAGGACGGTTGGGCGGATGCTGCCGGAGTAAGCATCCTCACTCGCTGTTGTCACCATGATTGCGCTGCCATGTCTGGATCAAAAAGATAGACAGGGTGCAGCATGCATTGACAGCGAGTTCGGCAATTCTGCTGTCGATCGCGGAGGACTTCGATTCTCTTCCGTGCGCACTTCCTCCGTGTGTGCGAAGCGCTGCTATTCCATTCGCGACAGTTTGTAGTCCGCCCAAGATTCGCTTGATATCCTCCTGAATAAGTGGCGGTAGATCTTCGCGGCTTGGAGAAAGCCGGAGGTGAACGGCGACGCGAGCGAATAGAGATGACAAGTCCTTTTTTGCGGGGATGTCCTCGTCGATACTGATCAGAATCTTGCGACAGACCGCCTCAAGAGCACTGCACGCCGCAGTCAGCGCGCTGGCCGGATCATCAAACAAGTGTCTTTGAATTCGCTCAATCTCGACTTGCATAGAGTCGAAGCCGAAGTCCTCTGCGAGTTCATCTGTACGGTCTGCGAGACCAACTACGCCGCCGGATCTTGTCAAACGGGGTACGCCACGAACTTCTTGGAGTTGATACCCATCAAATCGCAGTGCTCGATTCAAGTAAGCAACCGCTTCTTCCCACTCATTGTCGTCTGCGTGCAGATAGTCCGCTGGGTGAACCGCTGCTTCGACGATTTTGCGGATTAGGTCATCGCCGTCAGGTGTCGCTTGAATCGCAACCAAGCAAGCTTCGGTTGTAGGCACCCGAGACTTTGCAGGTTGCAAGACGAAATCGACTCCAAATCCTGAAAAGAACGTCCTCAGCTGATTCTCGTTTCTGTACTTGCCGTACCTCTTGTCTCCTGGGCGCGGCATTCCGGTTCCGCCACTCACAACCTGTGCAATCGCGGTGATCGAAGCTGGTGAAAAGCTTGACGACTCTGGCATTTTTGAAGTCCGTTGGTAGACGAAATCGAGTTTGAAGTGATCACGCTTCGAGTTCCGCCCCCACAACCTCCCCATCCCCGATCCGCGCGATCTTCTCGATCGCCTTCTGCGCATCCGTCCAGCTCTCGCGCTCGCTCTTCTTGAAGTTCGCCCAGAACGCCGGCACCGCGAGCAGCGTCAGCGGGATGTACCACGCGCAGGTCCACCAGAAGCCCATCCGATACCAGTTGAACCAGGTGCTCAGGATCGAATCGGTGAACCACACGCCGGGCCAGATCGTGAAGATCAGCACGACGATGACCACGATCGGGATCGTGCGCTTGAGCTTGCCCTCGAACCAGATCTCGGTGTGCTCGTCCTTGTCGGCCGTATCGCTGATGATCGTCGCCAGCAGCGTGCGTTCATACAGCCCGCCCGCCGCGTCGAGCGTGAAGCTGCGAGGGCCCTGCTTCCGGTAGCCCGCGAGCTTGCCCTGCTTGGCCCGCTGCGCCAGCGCCTTCTGGAGGTCCACCGCCGTCATGGGCGTGATCACGCGCGGCAGCGTCGCCTTGTTCGACCACGGCGCGGGGTCCGGCTCGGGTCCGGATAACACCAGCTCCTTCGTCTCCGGCTGGTCCGAGAGCGGCTGATCGCCCTCAAACAGATTTTGTGCTTCGCTCGGGGTCGGTTCTGGCATATAGTTCACCACAGTGAGTGCGTCGGCGGAGACCGACGAAGTCTACCCCATCGGCAACGGCACGACGCCGCCGCAGCGGATCCTGCGGCATCCGCGAGTTTCACCGCTCGCTCAAGCCGGTGGCAGCACACCAAGCATCCAGCACTTGCCACGCGGAACGGACTCCGGGGGCAGGCCGGGCAATCCCACGGTCTCCACCATCATGTCCCGCAGACAAGACCCAGACATCCTCAAGAGCGGCTCCGCGCATCGCATCACGCCCGATCCGTTCGCCGCGCTCAACCTCAAGCGCCCGCGCATCGTCGCGACCACCGTCACCGCGCGCCGTCCGCTCACCGCCACCACCGAGACCGGGCGCACGCTCAAGCTGGTCGGCCCCGAGACCGAGCCGCAGCAGCACGCCCCGACACGCACGCCCCTGCACGCCGAGCCCAAACCTGCTCGGCGCGTGCCGCGCGATCAGCGCAAGCACAAGGAAGAACTCATCGCGATCGCCCGCAAGCGCATCGCCGAGGCGAACCGCGCGAGCGCGGAGCTGCCCGTCGAGGACGCCCGGCGCATCGTCGCGACCCGCATCGCGCGAGCACTCGAAGGCGGCCAGGCCGCCATCCTCACGCCCGATGTCCGGCGCTCGATCGTCACCGAGGCCAAGCGCATGGGCCTGCGCCCGTTCGACGCGAACCTCATCATCGCCATCGTGCAGGACCGCGCCCGCTGCGGCGATCCGCTGGATCAGCTCGGCTCCGACGGTCGCATCCGCCTCGTGCGCGAGGCCGGAGCCAAGCGTGGCGGGCTGACCGAGACCGGCAACAGCGAAACGGGCTCCGTGGGCACGCCATCGGAGATGGTCGCCGCGTGCATCGCCTTCGGCACCGCCGTGGCGCTCGTCACGCTCCTGATCAGTTGGACGCTGGGCATCTGGCCCGGCTGAGGCCGGCTCTCACGCCGCGGCGTGGTAATCCGTCGGCGGGGCCTTCGCCGCCGAACGCGCCACCCGGATCCCGCCGGTGGTCATCACCAACTCGCACGGGTTCGGATCGATCGCCGGGACTTCCACACCGACCGAGCGGCAGGAGGCGGCGATCCGCGCCCGCGCATCCTCGATCGACTCGAACGGCGTCGGGTACACCCGAGGCAGGCCGTCGAATCCGTCGTGGATGATGAAGTACTGCTCGGGCTCGCCCTCCCGGGCGGGCGTCGGCTGTCCGGGGCGGTGCGTCAGCATGTCGGCGGCGTCCCGGAGCACACCGATGCGATACGGCAGGTGGGGTCGGCTCTTGGTCATGCTCCGACTATCGGCCCATCCCCTCAGGGACTTTCGCGAGGTCCGAGAAGATTCACAAATTCAGGGACGCTGCCTAGTCTTCCCGCGCAGGGGTGCCACTGGTTGACCCGAAGGGCAACCAGTGCGGCCTCGCCATCCAGAACACGGGTTGCAAGACAACCCGTGGCACCCGAACCATCCGCGCTCCACCAAAGGAACCCCACCATGCCCGCCACCACCGAATCCAAGGCCCAGCCCGGCAAGAAGGCCCCGGCCTTCTCCCTCAAGGACCAGTCCGGCACCACCCACGCCCTCAAGGACTACGCCGGCAAAAAGCTCGTCATCTTCTTCTACCCCAAGGACGACACCTCCGGCTGCACGCAGGAGGCCTGCGCCTTCAACGACGACCTCAAGACCTTCGCCAAAGCCGGCGCGGCGGTGCTGGGCATCTCGATCCTCGACGAGAAGAGCAAGGCCAAGTTCGCGAAGAAGAATGGCCTGACCTTTCCCCTGCTCGCCGACAGCCGCGAGAGCGACGACGGCAAGCCCGACCCCGCCATCGCGCAGAAGTACGGCGTGTGGACCGAGAAGTCGATGTACGGCAAGACCTACATGGGCATCGAGCGGACCACCTTCCTCATCGACGAGGACGGCAAGATTCTCCGCCGCTGGGACAAGGTGAAGGTGCCGGGGCATGTGGAGGAAGTGCTGGAGGCGGTGAAGGGGGGCTGATCAGTTGATCGATTCGAGTCGGACTTCACCGAGCACGGTGATGCCGGCATCACTGAGGTGCATGAGCTCACCGACCCAGCCCTCAGCGGACTCTCTCAAGACTATTTCGACCCCATTGTCGATGGTGCCGTCTATGACGAAATGAATCGTTGAATCGGCATAGTAGGGACTAACGACTCCAAACAGATCACCGTGTGGCAATGGCCATTCCCGGCCTTCCGTTGTGACAAGTAGCGTCTCGTCCATGGTGAGAATCGCGCCAGACATCGTACCTTCCACCGAGATGATCCTCCTCAGGCTGACCGCACTCTCAGCGCCGGCATCAACATGCACGACTCCTCCCGAACTCGGCGATGGCTCAACCTCGATCAGAGAGTCAGCCGATCGAAGCAGTGCTTCGATGGACTGCGTTTGGCCGTTGCCGAAGGCATCCGTCTGAAAGTTAACTCGACTATCGGGTGTCTGAAGTAGATCTGACATCGCCCGCAGAACGGCCCGTGCGCAATGCGGTTCGACATTGTCAAAGGTCGTCATCTGTAGGCGCTGGCCATCTTCCCAAGTCTCGAAACTCCACTGGAAGCCGTCCCAGATATCCTTGGGATTGATGTACTCCGGCCATTCGTGAATCCCCTCAGCGATAAGCAGATCTCGTAAGCTTCTGGATTCGTCCGGGGTCAGTCGTCGTTGCTCAAGGACATAGTCGAAGGCAGACTGACCTCGGTCTTCGGATTTCAATGCGACTCGCGACAATACCTGCGCCTTCATGTTGACGACATAGACTGGCGAGATGTAGGGGCTGCCCCAAGCAACTTCTCGGTACATGAGCACCAAGTCGCCCGTCTCCAGTTTCTCCTCGTTCAGCGTGCCCGAGTTCTCCCCAACGCACACGGGTTCGCCCGGCCGCAGGATGATCGCGGCTGCAACGGCCGCGCCGAACATCATTCCGACGAGGAGAATTCGACGACATGAAGCGGATGATCTCATGACCATGAAGGGTCCGAGCCCACCCGGAGGTTCACCGAACTTCGCGTGAAACTGGATTCTGGCTTTCGATCTCGTCGCATCCCCCACTCCCTCCCCCGGTACGCTCTCCCCGGAACCCCGTTCGGCCACGCCGCGTCGAACGCTTTCGAGGAGGCCCGCCATGATCCGTTCTGCCCTGTTCGCCGCCGCCGCGGCTGTGTGCGTTTCAACGCTCACGCTCGCGCAAACTGAAGACCAGCCCGCCGAGCAGCCCGCGCCCGCTGCGGAACCCACCCCGATCGAGGCCTTCCGCGAAGCCGTTTCACCCTTCATCGGCACCTGGGAAATCGAAGCCACCTGGGCGTGGGGTGAAACACTCGAGGCCCGCAATGTCTACGCATGGGACCTCTCCGAGGGGCTCGTCCTCGCCCACACGCAGGCCAAGGACGCAGGCGGGCCGTGGTACAACCGCTACCTGACCGTGTTCGCGCCCGGAGCGAACGCCTCAGAAATCGCGATCCATACTTTCGTCTACGACGGCACCACCGATGTCGGCACGATGACCGTCGGCGAGTCCGACGACGGCAACCTGCTGCTCTCGACCAGTTGGACCATGGGCGGCACGCAGATCCGCCAGGAGAACGAACTCGTCGACGAGAACACCATGGCCTGGCGGGTCTGGATGCGCCCGAACGATCAGGCCCCGTGGGGGCAGGTGATGGACGATCAGTGGGAGCGCGTCATGGAAAACGAGACCGAACTCGCCGCGCCCGACGCCGCGTCCGAAAGCGACAAGACCATCATCCGCACCGCCACCATCAACGCCACGCCCGCCGAGGCATGGCGCGCCTGGACCACAAGCGAGGGTATGGCCGAGTGGTGGGTCGAAGAGGCGGACATCGAACTCAAGATCGGCGGCAAATTCGAGCTCTACATGCTCCCCGACCAACCCGACTTCAAGGGCAACCGGGGAAGCGAGCGCTGCACCATCCTCGCCTACGCGCCCGAGCGCATGCTCAGCGCGACCTGGAACGCCCCGCCCACCTTCCCCGACCAGCGCTTCCGCCACACCCGCATCACCATCCTCTTCGAGCCCGTCGACGGCGGCGAGAAAACCAAGGTCACCCTGATCCACGGCGGCTGGCCGAAAGACGGCCTCGCCGACAAGTCCACGAAGTGGCCCCAGGTCTACCAGTACTTCGAGGCGGCGTGGACCTTCGTGATCGACCGGATGACCTCGCACTTCGAAGACAACGCAGCCGACGCTCCTCGCGGCTGATCAGTCCCCCGCCCGGCTCATCCACTCGAACTCCAGCGGCTCCAGCTCCGCCGCGAGCTTCGCCCGCTCGTCGCCGAGTTTGGTCATCTTGCGATGGTCGGACCACACATCCGGCTCGGCCATCTCCTGATCGATCTGCTTCATCCGCTTCTCGATCCGCTCGATCTCCGACTCCAGCTTGCCCTGGCTCATGAGCGACATCGCGTTCTGCGAGCGCTGCCGCTTCTGGGAGGCGTGCTCCTGCTGTTTCTTCTGGGCCTGCTGCTCCTGCTGCTTCTTCTCGGCCTGGGCCCGCTGGCGCTTCTCTTCCTGCTCGCGCTGGCGCTTGGCCTCGGCATCGCGATCGGCCTGGCGCGACTCGCGCTCGGCGACCGTCTGCGCCCACGCGCTGTAGTTGCCGTCGAAGATCTCGTGGTGGCCTTCGCCGTCGAGGATCAGCAGCTTGTTGCAGCAGGCGTCGATGATCGCGCGGTCGTGGCTGATCAGCAGCATCGTGCCCTCCCACTCGCCGCCGGGCCGCCCGGGCTGGTGGCTCGTCGCCTCGACCGGCAGCGCGAGCGCGGCCTCGAGGCGCTCGGCCGATTCGATATCGAGGTGGTTCGTCGGCTCGTCGAGCACCAGCACATTCTTCGCGCTCGCCAGGAGCCCCGCGAGTCGCGCCCGGCCCTTCTCGCCGCCCGACAGACGCCGGATCTCGGCCTCCTGCTCATCGCCGGAGAACAGGAACGCGCCCGCGAGGTCCCGCGCCTGCTGCTCCGACAGCGCGCCGCTCGGGTTCTCCTTGAGGATCACGCCCTGCAGGTAGCGGTACACCTTCGTGTCGGGGTCCATCCCCACCGCCGACTGGCTGAAGTAGCCGATCGACAGGTTCGAGCCGAGGCGCACCGTGCCGCTCGTCGGCTCCATCTCGCCCAGCAGGCACTTGATGAGCGTGGACTTGCCCGCGCCGTTCGGCCCGAGGATGCCCCAGCGCTCGCCGCGAGAAATGGTCAGGTCCAGATCGCGGAACAGCACCTTCTGCCCGGCCCCGTCGCCGTCCTCGTCGGTCAGGTCGTACACCATCGACAGGTGCTGCGCCTTCACCACGATGTCGCTGGCCCGCGCCGACTTGGGCAGGTTGAACTTGAAGGTCCCCATCTCCATCGGGCGCTCGGTCGTGCTCGACGCCTTCTCGCGCTCCAGGCGCGACTCGCGCCCCTTGGCCTGCTTGGCCCGCTGCCCCGCCTTGTAGCGCTGGATGAACCGCTCCTCGGCCTTGAACTTGGTCTGCTCCGCCTCCCACGCGCGCATCTGCACCAGCTTGCGCTCGGCCCGCAGGCGTCGGAAAGTCTGGTACGCATCGCCCTTGGGCGCGGGGTAATCGATCAGCCGCCCCTGCTCGACCTCCACGATCCGCGTCACCACATGGTCCAGCAGGTACCGGTCGTGCGAGATCATCACCACCGCGCCCTGGAAGTCGTTCTTCAGGAACGACTCCAGCCACAGCCGTCCGTCCAGATCGAGGTGGTTCGTCGGCTCGTCGAGCAGGATCACATCCGGGCTTTCCAGCAGCAGCCGCCCGAGCGCGAGCCGCGCCTTCTGCCCGCCCGAAAGCGAGCCCACCGGCACCGTGAACTGCCCATCCGTGAAACCCAGACCGTGCAGCACCGCGTCGATCTTGTGGTCGATCGCGTACCCGCCCGCCGCCTCGATCTGCGCCTCCAGCCGTTCCTGCTTCTTCATGAGCTTCTCGAGCTCATCGGGGTCACCGCCCGCCGGTCCGGCCATCTCCTCAAAGACATGGTTCAGCTGCTGATGCAGGTGGTGCAGCTCCGCGAACGCCCCCTCCGCCGCATCGCGCAGCGTCTCGGTCGGGTCCATGTCCGGATCCTGCTTGAGGTACCCGATCCGCGCGTTCTTCGCGACCGCGATGTCCCCCGAGTCCGGCTTCATGACCCCGGCCATCGCCTTCATCAGCGTGGACTTGCCCTGCCCGTTCCGTCCCACGATCCCGATCCGCTCGCCCGCCTCGATCGACAGCGACGCCCCATCAAGAATGATGCGCGTTCCAAAGGCATGAGCAATATTCGTCGCGGCGAGCAGTGGCATGGGCCGGGCATTGTATCCACTGCCCCAAACCGCCGAGCCGAACCTATCCCCGCGCGTCCTCGCGACCCTCTTCGATGATCTCCTCGCCGTTCTCCGCGTCCGACGGCTTCGGCTCCGGCGACACACCCTCACGCTCAACCAGCGAGAGATCCGCGAACATCGCCAGATGGTCCGAACCCGGGGCGGTCTCCCGACGCAGCCCGTGCACCCGGTACCCATCGCTCACAAACACATGGTCGATCGGATACCGCAGCAGCGGCTTCGAAGCCGGATAGGTCGAGTACATCCCCCTGCCACGCCGGGGATCCTTCATGCCGCTGATGCGCAGGAACATCCGGGTCGTGTGCGACCACGCCGCGTCGTTCAGATCACCGACCACCAGCCGGTCCGTTCCGGGCTCATCCGCGATCCGCTTCGCCAGCAGGATCAGCTCCGCATCCCGTTCGCGGCTGTCCTCGCGATCGCCATCCTCTTCCTTCAGACCCGGAGGCGTGGGGTGCAGGGCGTTGATCGCGAAGCTCCGCCCATCCCCCACCACGACCCGCGCGTGCAGCGACGGCCGCTCATCGGACACGATGTGCTCGACCCGCCCCTCCTCCAGCGCGAACTTCGACCACAGCGCGATCCCCAGCCCCTCCGGACGCACCGCCTCGATCCGATGCGGGTACCGCTCGCGCACGCTTTCCAGCGCCCGCATCCAACCCTCATCGACTTCAACAAGCACGAGCAGGTCAAGGTCATCGCGCTCCAGCCACCTCGCCGCTTCCGCTCGCCGCTCGTTCTCGTAATCGAGATTCGTGACCAGCAGGCGGACGCGCTGGCCGTTCTCATCCGCGCCCGCACTCGGCACCGCGTCCGGCCAGATCGGGAGAAACTGCACCACATAGACCGCCTGCACCGCAGCGCACACGACGAAGAGGATCAGCGATGCAACCATCGGTGAGTTGCGATGGCCCATCGCGATCAGGATCACCGCGGCGACCGCACCGAGCAGACACGCGGCCCCGAGCTGCGCCCTCGGAAAGTCGCAGACTCTGACCACCCACCACCCGCTGCGGATCCACGGCAGAACCGTGAAGACGGTCAGAGCACCCGCCACACAGACCAAAATCCAGGCCAGTATCTTCACGGCTCAGTTCCGCGGCTGACGCGCACCCGCACCGAACTCGGGCGTGCGGAACCGCTCGTTCATCGAGGCCCACATCTCCAGAAGCCGCGCCGTCTCACGACGCAGCACCTGCGCGCGCTCCGCCGAGGTCTGGTAGAAATCCGTGGTGGTCTGCGGATCCCGCCCGCTCCAGCGCTCCGTGGACATGCCGTCCAGCCGCGCCTGCAGCTCCTCAGCACGATCCCGCACCCGCGCCCACTGCACCAGAACCTCGTCCCGGGCGACCACCGCCTCGGGGTCGCTCGGCTCGTACCCGTCCAGATCCGTCTCCACCCACTGCACCGCTTTCCGCGCCTCGGCGATGGTGTCCACCGCCTCCACCTCCCGGTAGCCCTCCCGATCGCCGAGCACCGGTTTGTTCACGCAGCCCGACAGCGCGGCAAGCCCGCAGCAGGCAACCGTGGTCAGCAGCAGAACAATCGGGCGGCGGTGCATAGTCGCGATCTCCGTGTGGCGATATCGTGGTTCTTCCGGAATCATCAACCCGCGCACTATAGCACCCTCCCCGCCCCATCCCCCGAGCAAACGATGGCAAACGACACACCCGCCGAGCAGTCGACAACCCCGCCGCAGAAGCCCCTCATGGCCGATCGCACCGCCGAAGAGGCCAACGCCGCCCAGCGCGAGGCCTACGAGCGGGCCCGGCGCGCCGCCCACGCACCGCGCAGCGTCTCCTCCAAAAAGGGGCTCATCTACGCCTACTCCGGCATGGCCGCCGCCGTCGTCGTGCTCACCGTCGCCGGCGCGATCCTCTCGGGAACCTCCGGAGCGCTCATCGGCTTCATCTCCGGCATCATCATCATCCTCATCGGAAGCGTCCCGATCTGGATGGCCTCCGGCTCCTACCACCAGGAACGCAAAACGGGCCGGCGCCTCTGAAGCAACCGGCCCGTTCGTTCACTCCGAGTTCGCGGATACCTAAAACAGGAACCGCACGCCCACACCGACGCCGTACTGCGCCTCCGGCCGATGGTCCAGCGACTGGTGCACCGGGATCGACACCGACAGTTCCAGCGCGAAGGTCGGCGCTTCGTACAGAAGCCCCGGCGCGAGGAACACCTCCGTGTCGCCGTTGGTCTCGTACAGACCGTTCAGCTCCAGCACCGCGTAGGTCGACGCAACAAAGTCCGCGCCGTACTCCTGCGGCGAAAGCCGATACAGATACGCCGAATCGAACCGCATCAGGTCGTGCTTGCTGTCGCCGGCCCGCCACACCTCGTCGGCGCTGTCGGTATTGAACTTCCAGCTCAGCGCCTGGTTGAACCCGTGCCGACCCGAAATCACCGTCACCACGGCTCCCGCGAACGGATCGACCGAGCCGGAACCGAGCCCGGTGTTCCCGGTCGGAAGCTCGGCCCCGAAGAACACGCTCGCGCGAGCGGTGTCCACCGCGCCGAAATCGTTCTGCCAGAACCGGTGCTTGAACTGCAACGAAAGATCGCCGATCCCCGCCTCGCCGTCGAGGCCCGAATCGTCCGTGACCGAGCGCACCGTCAGCGGCGCCTGCAGCCACACCGACCAGTCCCCGCTCAGCCCGTAGCCAAGGATCCCCTCGAGTCGCATCTCGTTGGCGGACCCATCACTCCCGGCGGGCGTGTCCTGATAGCGCGTGAACCGCAGCTTGTAGGTGTTGACGAAGTTCCCCTCGCCCGGCTGCGTCGCCGCGGGGGTGTTGATGGCCTCCTGCGCGCTCGCCGCCGGGGCCGTGACCAACGCCACGGTCCCAGACAGCATCGCGCACAGCAGACCGAGCATTCCTCGGTGGCGCATCGGCGCACCTCCTTTCCCGAAAGCCGTACGCTCAGCGCGCGGTGATCGATTCCAGAGTGAACCCGGCCCCGCTGATCGCGCTCGCGAGCTGCTCGCGCGACGGGTGCACCGTCTCCTCAAACGACACGATCACTTCCCCGATGCCCATGTTGATGAGCACCTCGCTGACGCCCTGAACCTCCTTGAGCTTCAGCGTGATGTTGTTGGCGCACTTCGGGCAGCTCATGCCCCTCACCTTGAGCACCGCCGACGAGGCCTCGATCGGCTGGGCGGGGTCGTACGCCGCATCGCTCACCCGAGCGCCCCCGTCCGACATCGCGGCCTCCGCACCGCCGGAGGAAGAAGATGAGCAGCCAGTCAGCGAAACGCCCAGAGCCAGCAGCGGAACAGACAACAACGAGATATGAATGGAACAACGCATGGAAAAACTCCTGTGTGTGAATCAAGAATATTGAAGACGGATCGACAAACCAGTCGCGACCATCGGCGCGCACCGGGCGCGCACCGAGACCCCGACGCCTAGATCCGCCACACACAGACCACCGATTCCAGGCGATCCACCACCGGCCAGCGCGCTACGGAAGCCGACCGAGCGGTCACGCCGATCGTCGGTCGAGGCCCCACCTCGCCGATGACATCAACGAACGACACCCCGCCCTCCGCCGCCCGCTTCTGCTCGCGCTCGGGCTGCACCGGCACCGCCGGCTCGTCCGGAACCGGCCGATCATCCCCGCCCGCGCACGGGCATTGCTCGCACTGGCATCCCCCGGCGCAGCAGGCCATCGTGCAAGCCGACAGTTCCTCCGGCCCACCGCCCGTTCGAGCGGCGTGCACCGGAGGCAACAGCCCGCTGAGCACGAAAATCACAATGAGCCAGAGCCGTTCGAGCATGCTTCTCCCGCCCCGGATAGGGGTTCACATCAGCATAACGCCCGACTACCGCCGAGGATTCCGCTCATCCCGCCGGGATTCGAGATACCGCCCGTGCACCCCGTCCTCGGCCCGCTCCACGAAGCGGCACAGCTCGGCGACCGACGGGTACTGGGCCATCGCGTCCCGGAAACCCTCGATCGCCTCGCGGAACGGCAGTTCCGGGCTACGCAACAGTTTCCGGAACGCCAGGCGGAGAACCTCGACCTCCTCGCCCGACCAGCCCCGACGCACCAGCCCGGTCGTGTTGATCTTCAGCGGCTCCGCGGGCGAGCCCTCCACGATCGTGAACGGAGGCACATCCCGCGTCACCCTCGCCATGCCCGCCACGAAGCTCAACCTCGACACCGTCGTGAAATGGTGAATCCCCACGCCACCGGCGATCGTCGCCCCGTGCTCGATCAGACAGTGCCCGCCCAGCATCGAGTTGTTCGCGATCACCACCTCGTCCTCGATCTGGCAGTCGTGCGCGATGTGCACCCCCACCATGATCAGGCAGTCCGAGCCGATCCGCGTCATCCCGCCGCCGAACTCCGTACCACGGTGGATCGTCACATGCTCGCGGATCTTGTTCCGGTCGCCGATCTTGAGCGAGGTGTCGTGCCCCGCGTACTTCAGGTCCTGCGGCTCAGCGCCCAGAACCGCGTACGGGTACACCACATTCTCCTCGCCGATCGTCGCCGGACCCAGCACCGTCACATGGTTGTGCAGCACCGTCCCCCGCCCGATCGTCACATCCTCACCGATCACGCAGTACGGTCCGATCTCCACACCCTCGCCCAGTTCGGCCGAGGGATGGATCACCGCCGTCGGATGAATCGGTTGCGATGAACCGCTCGGATCGGTCATGAAACGCGTGACTCCCGAAGACCACCCGGCGAAACCGCCGACGGTCGCTCCACTTCGATCGGCCCAACGCCCCGGTGGTGACCAATACTGCCCGCCACCGACCGCCCGGCACAAAGTGTGAAGATTCTACCCGTTTGACCCCCGCAGCACCGTTTCGTGCCGCGAAACACCCGGCACTGGCCCCTCGCAGCCCCGACCGACGCTCACCGCTCCGCGTCGATCATCATGAACTTCACCCGCGCCTCCGCCGCCAGATCGCCCCCAACAAAACCCCGACATTGCACATCGCCGTACCGCGTGCTCGTCCGCAGCGCATCCACCTCAATCACGAGCTGATCCCCCGGAACCACGGGCTTTCTCAGCTTCACGCCCTCCATCGAGAGCAGCACCCCGACCTTGCCGATCCGCTCCAGCTTCTGCGACAGCATCAACGCGGCGAGCTGGCACATCGCCTCCACAATCAGCACCCCCGGCATCAGGGGCTGCCCCGGATAATGCCCCTGGAAGAACGGCTCGTTGATCGTCACATTCTTGATCCCCACCGCCCGCTGGTCCGGCTCCATCTCCAGCACCCGATCGATCAGCACCATCGGGTACCGGTGCGGCAGGATCCGCAGGATCGACCGAATATCCATCGCCGGCTGGGTGATAGCGCGGCTGTGGCCCGTCGTCGATCGCCCCTGCTCGGTCTGGCGCGCGTGCTCCACCAGCTCCCGCGCCAGCTTGTGGTTCAGCTTGTGCCCCGCCCGGTGCGCCACGATCCGCCCGAGGATCGGCCGCCCTGCGAGATGAATGTCCCCGAGCAGGTCCAGCACCTTGTGCCGCACCGGCTCGTCATCGAACCGCAGCGTGTTGTCGATCGGCCCGCCCGGCCCGAGCACCAGCATGTCCTTCGCCGTCAGGTGCGCGAACAGCCCCTTGGCCCGCATCGCCATCGCCTCCTGCTCGGTCGAAAAAGTCCGCGCCGGGGCGATCCCAGAGCGGAACTCCTCGCCCGTCAGCGTGGCCGAATGCACCTGTCGCCGGATCGGAGATCCCTCGCCGTAATCCAGCACATATAGCAGCTCCAGCGACTGCGAATCGATCGGCAGCGCCGCCATCGTCGAATCCCCCTCGCGCACCGTGATCGGCGTGTCCACCACCAGATAGTTCCGCGGAGCCGACTGCTCGATCCGCCCTACCCGGTCGATCGCCTCCACGAACAGCATCGCCGAGCCGTCGCCCGCCGGCAGTTCCGGCCCGTCCACCTCCACGATGCAGTTGTCGATCCCGGTCCCGACCAGCGCCGCCATGCAGTGCTCGACCATCTCGATGGCGATCTCGCCGCGCTTCAGCGTCGTCCGCCGGGGCCGCTCGATCACATGCTCCACGCGCGCGGCGATCTGGGGCGATCCCTCGAGGTCGCTGCGCACGAAGGTGATCCCGTGCCCCTCGTCCGCTGGCCGGATCGTCGCGCTCACCGGCGCGCCCGTGAACAGACCCATCCCCCGCACCGTGACGGCTTCGGCGATCGTGTGCTGACGGTCCAGAGTCCCGATCATCTGGGGCCTTCTCCCTCGCCGGTGGTCTGACGCATCCGGCGCTTGTAGTCCCGCACCACATCCGGCAAGTACTTCATCGACGCCATCTGCCGGATCGAATCCTGCACCGGACCGACCGGCACGCCGCCGTACACCACGCCAGCAGGCACATCGCTCACCACGCCGCTCCGCGCCGCCAGCGTCGCCCCGTCCCCGATGCTGATCCCGTCGTGGATCGCGCACATCCCGCCGATCGTCACGCCGCGCCCGATCTTCACCGATCCGGCGATCCCCGTGTTGCCGCAGATTACGCAATGCTCGCCGATCGTCACATTGTGACCGACCTGTACGAGATTATCGATCTTGGTTCCCCGCCCGACCACCGTGTTGCTGAACTTGCCGCGATCCACGCACGCGTTTGCGCCGATCTCCACATCGTCGCCAAGCTCGACCGCGCCGATGTGCGGGATCTTCACCAGCCCGCCCCCGTCCGGGGCCGGCCGGTACCCGAACCCGTCGGCCCCGATTTTCGCACCCGCCTGCAGCACCACACGATCGCCCAGCACACACCGATCCTCGACCACCGAGTTCGCACGAAGATCGCAATCCTCGCCGATCCGCACGCCCGCACCGACGCGAACCCCCGGATGGATCCGCGTCCGCGCCCCGATCACCGAGCCCTCGCCCACGCTCGCGTGCGCGCCAAGGAACACGCCCTCGCCCAAACTCGCCGACTCGGCCACCCATGCCATGGGATGCACGCCCGGCCCCGGAACCCGAATGATCTGCTCCGCCGCGGCATCCAGCAGCGCCACCATCGCCAGATCCGCGTCCTCGACCACCAGCACCGCACGCCCCGCCCCCGCCTTCAGCACGCCGGGGGCTTTCTCATAGACCGCACGCGACACCAGCACCGCCGCGGCTTTGGAAGAACCCCACTTGCGCGCAAACTTCTCGCTGCGCGCAAAGGTCAACGCATCCGGACCGGCACTCTCGATCGAACCCAGCGTCCGGAACTCCGCCCCGCCGTCGCCGATCAGCTCCGCGCCCAGCATCGATGCCACATCCGCGGCCCTGAAGACCGGTCCGTCCGCCCACTGCTCCCTCGATCCGGGTGCGTTCACGCGATCATCGATTCCCGCCGGCCGCGTAGTTCGTGTTCATCCGGTTCGCCACATCCGCCGTGATGTCCACCGTCGGACGAGCAAAGAGCACCTTGCGGCTCATCATCGCCACCTCCAACGCCTGCAACCCGGAGTTTCGCGGCAGCACACCGGACGAATCATCGCTCAGCACCAGGTCATACCCCGCGCTCTCGGCGTACTCCTTCACCGAGACCAGCACCTTCTCGTAAAGGTCGAGCTTCAGGCGCGTCAGCAGTTCCCCCGCGATCCGCGTCGCGTATTCCTCTTCTGCCTGCAAATTGGTCTGCAGACGCACGATCTCCTCGAACAGCGCTCCGCGCCGGCTCTGGCTCGCCGTTTCCCGCTCGTCGAGCTTGGCCTGAAGCTGCGTCCGCAGCGCGTTCACCCGCTCCTCCAGCCGGTTGCCCATCGTCTCCAGATCGGCCTGGCGCTTCGCACGCTCGTCGAGCATGTCGATCAGCCGCTCCAGATCCACCACCGCCACCGGTTTCGCCTGCGACTGGTACAGCGTCGCGTTCGCCGGCGAGATCGAGTGGCTCAGCACCGCCCCGCCCAGCAGGACCAGCGCGCCGACCAGCGACCACCGCCAAAGGGTTTCGTTTCGCATGACCAAATCTCCTGTTGATTGCAGGGAATATCGGCGATCAAGCACCGACCGTGCGCAGCCACGCACGCCGCTTTCATTCTATCCAAGTTAGCGTATACATACAAAGATCCGGCCAGCTCCTCCTCAGAACGGCAGATCGAACGCGAAACTGAAGATCTGGCGATCGTCGCTGTCCTCTTTCAGCACCGGGATCGCGAAATCGAACGCCAGCGGCGTCTGGCCGAACGCCGGGATGTACAGGCGCAGGCCCGTCCCCACCGACACTCGGTACTCGTCCAGACTGAAATCATCCGACACCGTGCCCGAGTCCACGAAGAACGCCACGCCCAGGATGTCCTGCCACACCGGCTTCTCCACCTGAGCGCCCAGGAAGAAGCTGAAGTCCCCGCCCACCTGATCGCTGCCCACCGTGCCCGTGTCGTTGCGAACACCGACCGGACCCACGCCCCGGAAATCGAAGCCGCGGAACGAACGACCGCCCAGGTTGAACCGCTCGAAGATCGGCGCCTCGTCCGACTGCGGGATGTAGCCCACCCGCGTCTCCAGACTCAAAACCGTCGGACGCCCCAGGTAATCCTCATCGATCCGGAAGAAACTTGTGTGCTCCAGGATCATCTTCGTGAAGTCGTAGTCCCCACCCAGCAGGCCCACCTGCTCCACCCCGAGCTCCGTCCGCGAGCCCATCGTAGGGCGGAAACGCGAGTCCACCGTCGTCCGCGTCATCCCGAGCCCCAGCCCCGAGATCGTGCTCTTGCCCTCCACCGCGAACAGGTCCACCGTCGAGTCCGTCTCGATCGCCGAGATATCGATGTCCTCCAGGCGTGCCGACACGAAACCCGTCCAGCGCGTCCCGAACGACCGCCCGAGCCGCAACCGCCCGCCCAGTCGCTCCTCGTCGTACTCGTCGTACTCGCGGCTGCGGAAGTACACCGAGCCGCCCACCGAGTACGGCGTCTCGAACAGCCGCGGCTCGCTCAGCGACATCGAATAGGTCGACACCCGGTCGCCCGGCTGGATCGACAGCCCGAAGGTCTGCCCCGCACCGCGAAACGCCCGTCCGCTGAAGAACTCGCCCATCGATTCGGGCGTGTCCGCGATATCAAAGTTCCGCTGGTCCAGACTGATTGCGCCGACCAGGCCCGAGTCCGAGTTCACCGCCGCCCCGAACCCGATCCGGCCCGTGTTCGTCTCCTCAACGCGCACCAGCACATCCCGGTAGCCGGGGAAGTCCGGGTTCTCCGGCTGCACGATCACCGCCGGACCCTGCGAGGTCGGTCCCGGCGGGGCATACAGGCCGCTGTTGCGCAGCCGACGCTGGCTCTCGTCCACCGCCGTGCCGTCCAGCCAGCTGTCTGGATACAGATCCACATCCCGGCGCACGACCTTGTCCTTCGTGTGCTCGTTGCCCTGGATCGTCACCAGCCCGGTCCGGAACCGCCGCCCCTCATCGATGTACAGGCGCAGGTCCACCTCAGGGCGGTCCACCGCACGGAACTGCTCGCTGACAACACGCGCATCGATGTAGCCCATCTGGCGCAGCGCATCGCGCACCGCGACCTCCGATGCACGAATCTGCCGGGCGCTGAACATCTCGCCCCGCCGAACCTTCATCAGCGCCGCCACCTGCTCGGGCGACAGGACCGTCAGCCCAGCAGCGGGGTTGTCACGCGTCCCCGCGATGCCCCACACCTGCACGCCACGCAGCGTGTACTGCTCGCCCTCGTCCACGATGAAGGTCACGATCGCCTCTCGCGCGTTCGGCGACGGCAGCACCGACCTCGACACCCGGATGTCCAGATACCCGTTGTCCCGGTAGAAATCGACCAGCGCCGCCACATCCGTGTCCAGCGTCGCATCGTCCAGCGGCGCCTTCTCGAAGATCCCCTTCGTCTTCGATTCCACCAGAGGCCGCAGCTCGCGCGAGCGGAACGCCTCGTTGCCCTCGAACCGGATATCCGTCACCTGCAGCCGCTCGCCCTCGCGGATCCGGAAGATCACCACCCCCGTCTCCGCCAGCTCCGACTCGTCCACCTGCACATCGACCAGGTAGAACCCCTGCGTGCGGTAGTAATCCTCGATCAGCCGCGCCGCCAGACCGATCCGGTAGTCGTCGATCGGCACCCCGATGATCAGACTCCCCTGATTCACCACCTCCGCCAGCGCCGAGTCCGCAACCCGCCGGTTCCCCACCACCACGATGTCCTGGATGATCGGCGCTTCCGTCAGGTCGTAGGTCACCACCACCGTACGGTCGGCCCGCTCCTCGATCCGCGCCTCGATATCCCGGAACTCGCCCAGCCGCTCCAGGTTGCGCAGATCCTCGCGCACCGTCTCCCAGCTCAACGGCCGCCCCGGCGCCGTCCGGATCGTGTTGTTGATCAGCGTCCGAGGCACGCGCTCCAGACCCAGCACGCGGATCTCCGCGATCACGCGACCCTCGCCCGGATTGCCCTGACCGATCTCCGGCTGACCCGGCGCACCGCTCTGCGCCAGCGCCATCGGCACCACGCCCCCGCTGCACGCCACCACCACCGCCGCCGCGACCGCCGCGCGCACCCCTCGGCGCACGCTCACACGGTGAACGCTCTTCACACACGGGATCGATGTGGCGCAAGTCGGCACGGGATGGAAAGGTATCGGCCCGCACCAGCCGCCACAACCGGCGGCTCACCCGTCCACAGTACCGGGTTCCACGCTCAACCCCGCCCGATCATCCACCCATTGTCCACATCACGCCGATCACACCTTCTTCTCCCCTTGAGCCGCCGCTCGCTCTCGCATACGGTGACTCGCCCGGCCACGCGACCGACCATCGCCGCCGCCGGGCAGGAGGAGACGGTCCGCCGAGCCGTTTGGCGACCGAGCGCACATCGGAGGAACCCGCCGCATGGATCGCGGCGGCAGGGAAAGACGGATCTTCGCATGAAAGCCCATTATGTCCGGTTGTGGAAGCGCGTCGTTCTGGCGGGTGTCGGAGGCGTATCCATCGCCGGCGCCATCCTGCTCCAGTTCTCGCACCTGGGCATCGCCGACCTCCGCACCGCCTCCACCCCCGAACTCTTCGCCCTCTTCGGCCTCATCGTCTTCCCCGCGCTGACCCTGCTCGGCCTCCGCCTCGATCGCGAAGCAAGACAGCGCCAACGCCGCCGCCAACTCCAAATCAACTGATTGCAAATCAACAGACTGAAAGTGTGGAATGCTCAAACTCGTTTGAGCATGTGCCTCATTTCACCACCACCGGAACCAGCGTCGTCGCGCTCTCGCTCCAATCCTCTTCCGGCGTCAGCCACCAGAACGGATTGTCCTCGTCCGCGCTCGTCGCCGCCTCATCGTCCCCGCCGAACGGCAGCTCAACCAGCCGCAGTCGCGATCCGTCCGCACTGCTCGCCAGCGGCGAAGTCACCGCCGCGATCAGCTCCAGCATCGTCACGCGCTCCGCATCGCTCACGCGCTGCGTCAGCCCCGCCGCGTCGAAGCTGTAGCTCGCCAGCACGCCCGGCTGCTCGCCGGTCGCATCGGCCGTGCGCTCGCGCAGCTCACGCACCAGTTCCGAATCCCGCAGCGCGCCCAGACCCTCCGGCCCCTGCTCCCCGCCCTCGACCGTGAACAGCGCGAACCGGTTCGCCCGGCCCGCCAGGTACCCGCCGGTCGCGTCCGACGCCGCGAGCAGCTCACCCGGCTCGCGGCCCGTCTGATCCAGCACGATCGCCAACCGGCCCGTCTTGGCCAGCGCGGTCGCCTCCTCCAGCGTGAACTCGCGCTCCTCTCCCAACGCATCCACGCCGGCGAACCGCAGCGGATCGCTCGACCGCGCCTCGGCACGAACGCCGACCTTGCCGAGCGCCGTCACGATCTCCGTGAAATCCTGCTCGCTCAAGAGCTCCGAAAGCCCGGTCCCGCCGGCGAACTCGATCGGATCGCGCTGGATCGGGTCCGCCACCCCCGGCGTGCCATCCTCCGCCTCCGCGATCTCCGGCCACACGCTCTTACCCTCACCCTCCAGCAGTTCGAGCGCGAGCCGGCGCAGCTCCTCTTCCCTCGCCTGCTTCTCCGGATCCTCCATCGCGATGATCATGGGACCGCGATCATCATCACCCGAACCGGCCGTATGCCGCGGCGTCAGCGGCCGCTCGCGCCCCGCCTCGTTCACCAGCACAAAGCCCGCCCCGATGATCGCCGCCAGGCCCAGCCCCGCCGCCAGCGCGGGCGCCCAGCGCCGCTTGCGCCCCTGCTCCTCGCCGTCCGACGCCGGAACCAGAGACTCCCGCTCCGCCGCCGCGATCGCCGCCGCAACCAGCCCCGCCGGCGTCTTCGCCCCGTCCGGGTTCAGGTCCGCCCGGTCGATCCGCATCTCCCGCAGAAAATCCCGGTGCTCGCCCATCTCGATCAGGCGTCCGGCCAGCTCCAGATCCCCGTCCCGAACCGCCGCGCGAAGCTCCGCCGCACGATCGTCGGGCAGTTCACCCTCGATCAGCACCAGGAGCTCTTCATCTGTAAAACGCTTCGGTGTCATCGGTCACTGCATCCGGAAAAACAATTCCCCACACGATAGCCGGATCAGCGATCCTCAGGCGACCACTGACGCTGCTCGATCATCTCCCGCAGCGCTCCGCGAGCACGGAACAACCGCGATTTCACCGTGCCCTCGGGGATCTCGAGCGCCTCGGCGATCTGACTGTAATCCAGCCCATGCATGTCCCGAAGGATCAGCATGGCCCGGTGCGAGGGGTCCAGACGGCTGAACGCGCTGTACAGGTCCGCTCGCAGTTCCTCTCGTTGGACGGCCTCCGCAGCGGTCTGTTCCGAAGAATCGAACAGTTTCGAACCCAAGGACGCCCCCGAACCGCCACCGATCCCCGCACGACCCTCGCTCGACGCCTTCCGGACATCCAGTGACACTGTTTTTCGGATCTTCTGCCGCCTCATGTCCGTCAGGCACGCGTTCATCGTCACCCGGATCATCCAGGTGCTCAGGCGCGACCGGCCCGAGAACTTCTCCAGACCCTGAATGATCCGCACCATCGCGTCCTGCAGCAGGTCCCTCGCCCGCTCCTGATCCGTCACCATGCGCACGCAGATCGCGTACAGCCGGTCCTGATACATCTCCAGCAGCTCCGACAGCGCCCCACGGTCCCCCCGCCGATACGCCAGCAGCAGCGCGATCTCCCGCGTCTCCTGCTCGTCGTACCCCCGGTTTTCCGCGATCGAACCGAGGTACTCGAGCTGCTGCTTCTCCCCCGCCTCCGGTCCCGGCGCGGCGGCAGCGTCCTCCACCGGCGTGCGAGGCCGCGAAACAGAGCGTCGTTGATCGGGACCGGTACGAGCCGGTGCGTGGTCGGTCATGGGCGTTTGGAATCGTCTGCGCTCGATCGGGTTCCGGCAACCCCGAAGACCATTTCAGGCCCTCGAAGCCGAGAGGCCCCACCCGCTCCGGGCGCGATGGGCAACGGCTCACGATACGATCCCGCGGCGACAGCGGATCGCATCAATCCGACAAAATCACCGATTTCCCCCCCATCTCCCGCAAATCCCGCCAGACCACCACGCCAGATCAGGACCGCCCGCATGGCCCCATCCCCCCACGACCGCTACCAGTCCCCCCTCGCCGGGCGATACGCCTCCGACGAGATGCAGACCATCTGGTCCGCACGCCACAAGTTCTCCATCTGGCGAAAGATCTGGCTCGCCGTCGCCCAGACCCAGCACGAGTGCGGCCTACCGGTCTCTCGGGAGCAGATCGACGAACTCAGTGCCAACCTCGATGTGACCGACGAGGACATCGCCGCCGCCGCGAAGTACGAATCCGAACTCCGCCACGATGTCATGGCCCAGGTCCACGCCTGGGGCGACCGCTGCCCCAAAGCCCGAGGCATCATCCACCTCGGCATGACCAGCCAGGACATCAACGACAACTGCGAACTGCTGCTCCTCCATCAGGCCACCAACCTCATCCGCGAACGCGCGGCCCGCCTCCAGATCGTCATGGCCGCCTTCGCCGAGAAGTGGATCTCGACACCCACCCTCGGCTTCACCCACTACCAGCCCGCCCAGCCCACCACCGTCGGACGCCGCGCCATCCAGTGGGCCTACGACCTGCACTGCGCCGGTCGCTCCTTCGACGCGACCACCGGACAGGCCCGGGGCCTGCGCGGCGCGACCGGCACCCAGGCCTCCTACCTCGCGCTGGTCGACGACCGCGCGTCCCAAGTCGCCAAACTCGAAGACACCTTCCGCGCGAACATGGCCAAACTGCTCGACAAAGACGATGCGCGGCTCTTCGAGCGCGCCCACCCGCTCGTCTCGCAGACCTACCCCCGCATCTTCGATGCGCATGTGGTCAGCTCCCTCGCCTCAATCTGCGCCGTCCTCCACAAGTGCGCCACCGACATCCGCCTCCTCTCCAACCGCAAGGAGCTCGACGAACCCTTCGCCGAAAAGCAGATCGGCTCCTCCGCCATGCCCTACAAGCGCAACCCCATGCGCTGCGAACGCGTCTGCGGCTTGGCCCGCTTCGTCTGGAACCTCGTCGGCAACACCTACGACACCGCCGCCACCCAGTGGCTCGAACGCACCCTCGACGACTCGGCCAACCGCCGCCTCACCCTCCCCGAGGCCTTCCTCGCCACCGACGCCTGCCTCAGCATCATGACCAATGTCATGAGCGGCCTGATCGTCCACGAGGCCACCGTCCGCAAGAACCTCATGGCCGAACTGCCCTTCATGGCCAGCGAAAACCTCATGATGGAAGCCGTCAAACTCGGGCGCGACCGCCAGGAAGTCCACGAGGCCATCCGCCAGCACGCCCAGCTCGCCGGCAGCCGCGTCAAGGACGAAGGCGCCGAAAACGACCTCATCGAGCGCCTGCGCAGCGAACCCCTCCTCGAAGGCGTCGACCTCGACGCCGCCCTCGACCCGAGTAAATACACCGGCCTCGCCGTCCAGCAGACCGAGGCCTTCCTCAACGACTACATCGCCCCGCTCCGCGAGAAATACGGCGACAAACAGGACGCCGAAGACCTCAAGCTCTGACCCTGAGTCTGGGTGGCGTGGTCTTCTATGAAGACCTGTCGCCTGTCAAGTGATCGCGGATCGG
>CBFGVX010000040.1:0-28332 GCA_965652425.1 uncultured bacterium
GGTGGTCGCGCAGCGACCGGATGAGGGGTCTTCGGTGGCACCGGTCTCCGACCGGTGCTCTTCCTTCTTTCTCTTCTCCCCGGTGGGGCAGGCATCCTGCCTGCCCTTCCTATTCTCACCCCGGCTTCTTCGCCACCACCCACAGATTGTCATTCAAGGGCTGATGATCAAAGAACCCCGACCGCACCACTTCATACCCGCACCCCTCCAACATCCGCTCCATCGTCACGGGCGTGAAGTAGTTCACATGATCCGGATGCCGATACCCGCACCACTTCGCACCACGCACCACCCGGTTCCACGAGGCATGGTTCGGCACCTTGATCACCACCGGCGCGCCCGGCTTCAGGATCCGCAGCACCTCCCGCATCGCCGGCCGCGGCTCGGGCTCGTGCTCCAGGTACGCGTACATGAAGCTCCCGTCCATCGACCCCGACTCGATCTGCCCCGCCACCTCCATCGTCCCGCCGATCCACACGGCGCCGCCCAGCTCGCCGAACAGCCGCTTCGCCGTCGACGCCGGACCCGGCTCGATCTCAATCCCGTGCGGCACAATGTCAATCAGCCCCTCATGCTGACACTGCAACAGCCGCCGACCGTTCCCGCACCCCACATCCAGAATCTTCCCGCTCGAAAGGTACTTCTTCACAAGCACCTTCCACTTCCGCGGCTTCATCTTCCGCGTCACACGCTTCACCGCCGCCTGCACCTCGTGCGCCACCCGCTCCCCCTCGAGCCGACGCTGCTTCTCCGCGCTCCACGACTCCGTCCACGCGAACTCCGTGCTCACCGCCTCCAGCTCCGGCGGATTCGCCAGGTACACCATCGAACACGCCCCGCAACGCACCACCCGCCACTCCCCGCTCGTCACCACCGTCTCAGTCGATCCCCCCGTCGCCTCCCCACACACCGGACACTCGCGCAGCGAACCCACCTCCCCCGCCTCACCACGCTCCACCTGCTCAACCGCCATGCATCGCTCCAAATTCAAGGGCCAAACGAACCGCCGCAATCATAACGCCCTGCACCTCCTTCTCCCCTTGCGGGAGAAGGTGGCCACGAAGTGGCCGGATGAGGGGTCAGCAACGAAGTTGCTGCCTCTTCTTCTTCTTTCCTCCTCCTCCTCTGTGGTACGGGCTCCGGTGCCACTGGCGGCTCGTCCGCCAGTGCCGGGCCGCACAACCTTCACTCGGCTGCGTGCCCTCTCACAGCCAATGCTTCACCGGGGTGCCATGACCGCCCCTCGACGCGGCTATGTCTTCCTCCTTCTCCCCTTGCGGGAGAAGGTGGCCACGAAGTGGCCGGATGAGGGGTCAGCAACGAAGTTGCTGCCTCTTCTTCTTCCCTCCTTCTCTGTGGCACGGGCTCCGGTGCCACTGGCGGCTTGCCCGCCAGTGCCGGGCCGCACAACCTTCACTCGGCCTCAATTTCCCCCCATCCCCTACACTAAACCCCATGCGACACACACCACACACCGCACGCCGCCTGCTCGCATCCCTCCCCCTCATCGCCGCCTGCACCGCGTGCATCGGGGGCTGCGGCGGAAACGCCATCTCCATCAAAGGCCTCGACCCCTCACCCGTCCTCTCCACCTCCACACTCCCCCCCGACGCCTTCAGCCCCGACACCACGCGCACCGTCAACGGAACCACCATCCGTTACATCAACCCCTTCGCACCCGAAACCCTGCGCATCCACCCGCTCACCCGCCTCGTCACCGACCCCGTCGACGGCGACCCGCGCATCGAGGCGCACTTCGAACTCGCCGATGTCCACGGCGACCCCGTCAAAGCGCTCGGCGTCATCTCCTTCCAGATCTACCGCGAGGACGACCCGTCAGTACAGCTCGAACGCTGGCAGCTCGACCTCACCAACCTCGCCGCAAACGCCGAGTCCTACGACCGCGTCACCCGCACCTACCGCCTCTCCCTCCGAGGCGTCCCCGACACCATCACCACCACCACCCAACTCAAAATCGACGCCCAGTTCACCACCCCCGAAGGCAAAACCCTCCCCGCAACCCACCGCTTCTGATGCTTCGGTGGCACCGGTCTCCGACCGGTGCTCTCCTCCCCTCCTTCTCCCCTTGAGGGAGAAGGTGGCCACGAAGTGGCCGGATGAGGGGTCTTCGGTGGCACCGGTCTCCGACCGGTGCTCTCCTCCCCTCCTTCTCCCCCAACCGACAGACAGTTGGGAGAAGGTGGCCACGCAGCAGCCGGATGAGGGGTCTTTGGTGGCACCGGTCTCCGACCGGTGCTCTTCTTCTCTCTGCTTCTTCCTCTCTGAGGTGGGGCAGGCATCCTGCCTGCCCTCCCCTTCTACATCTCCTCGGTGGGACGGGCATCTTGCCCGTCCTCTCGCTCTTCTCTCACCTCATCCACTCACCCCCCGACACACCACCGCCCATCCGTTATCCTCCCCGCCATGGCCAAGAAGAAAACTTCCAAAACGAAGACCGCCACCCGCGCCTCCACCAAGTCCCTCAACGCCGGACTCAGCGCAGCTAAAGCCGCCAAGAAGGACGAGTTCTACACCCAGTACATCGACATCCAGAAAGAGGTCGAGGCATACCTCGACTTCGACCCCGACACCTTCCGAGGCAAGATCGTCTACTGCAACTGCGATGACCCCTTCGAGAGCAACTTCTTCAAATACTTCGCCGCAAACTTCAACAAGCTCCGGCTCAAGAAACTCATCACCACCAGCTACGACGGCTCGCCCATCGCCGGTCGCGGCACGCTCTTCGAGGAATACCACGCCGGCAACGGCAAACGCCAGAAGCCCAAAGCCCTCGCCGTCACCCTCGACCATGTCAAAGACGAGGACGGCGACGGCGCAACCGACATCGCCGATGTCGAACTCTTCCTCAAGCGCAACAGGGCCTCACGCAGAGCGCTGAAAGGCGACGACCGCTACGCCGGCGGCGACTTCCGCAGCGACGAGTGCATCGCGCTCTTGAAGCAAGCGGACATCGTCGTGACCAACCCGCCGTTCTCGCTGTTCCGCGAGTATGTCGCCCAGCTTGTCGAGCACGACAAGAAGTTTCTGATTATCGGCAGCCAGAACGCGATTACCTACAAGGAAATTTTCAGACTCATCAAGGATAATCAGCTCTGGCTTGGAGTAGATAACAACGGCACTAAATGGTTTGAGGTCAAAGACGACTACAACATCAAGACTGAGTCTCGCAAAAAAGTCATCGACGGCGTCAAGTACTTCAGCATGGGAAGCATTCTGTGGTTCACCAATTTGGATCATGGAAGGAGGCACGAAAATATCCCTCTGATGACGATGGCTGAGAACCTGAAGTTCAGCAAGAAGCTGAAGGGAAAGGAGTCGTACGACCGGTACGACAACTACGATGCCATCGAAGTCCCTACATACAAGGATATCCCAAGCGATTACAAGGGCGTGATGGGTGTGCCTATCACTTTCCTCGACAAGTACAATCCGGATCAATTTGAAATCCTTGGTTGGACCAGAGGGCAAGATGAATTTGATGCCTATCCAACTAAGCGTTATGAAAATGCCAAGCAGATCAAGCCGAATGGGAAAGTGACCAATGGCGGTAAGGTAAATACAGGGCCGACGCTACTTCTCGATGAAGAGCCTTCGCAAACCTATTACATCGCAGACAACGCGGATGGCTATCTTCTGCAGCTATATATGCGTCTGCTCATCCGCCACCGTCGTCCCCGCTCCACCAAGAGAACCAAGAAGTGAAAACCAAACTCCGCACCGACATCACCGTCGCCGACATCTGCGCCGGCTTCGTCTACAACGAGCTTGAGGGCAAAGGGCTCTACGGCCTCAGCGGCACGCTCACCATCCAGCCCGAGTACCAGCGCAACTACATCTACGCCGACGGGGGCGGCCAGCGCGAACAGGCCGTCATCCATTCCCTGCTCAAGGGCTACCCGCTCGGGCTGATCTACTTCAACACCGTCGCCAAGGACAAGTTCGAGGTCCTCGACGGCCAGCAGCGCATCACCAGCATCGGCCGCTTCGTCACGGGCAAGTTCGCCATCATGGACGGCCCCAACCCGCAGTACTTCGACAGTCTCCCGAAAAACCAACAGGACAAGATCCGCGAATCCAAGCTCCTCATCTACGAATGCGAGGGAACCGAGAGCGAGATCAAGGAGTGGTTCAAGACCATCAACATCGCCGGTGTCCCGCTCAACGAGCAGGAACTCCTCAACGCCGTCTACTCCGGCCCGTTCGTCACGGCGGGCAAGGCCGAGTTCAGCAACTCCCAGAACGCCAACATCCAGAAGTGGAGCGCGTACATCAAGGGCTCCGCCAACCGCCAGGACTTCCTCGCCACCGCGCTCGACTGGGTCAGCAAGGGCGAGGTCGGCGCGTACATGAGCAAGCACCGCCACGACACCAATATCAATGAGCTGAAGACCTACTTCAACACCGTGATCGACTGGGTCTCCGGCGTGTTCATCGATGTCGAAAGCGAGATGCGCGGCCTGGAGTGGGGCCGTCTCTACGAGGAACACCACAAGAAGTCATACGACCCCAAAAAAGTCTCCGCCGAGGTCCACAAGCTCTACGCCGACCCGTATGTCAAGAAGCGATCCGGCATCTTCGAGTTCATCCTCGGCGGCAAGACCGACACCAAGCTCCTCGATGTCCGCGTCTTCGACGAAGCGACCAAGAAGTCCGTCTACGCCAAGCAGACCAGGGCCGCAGAATCGAAGGGTGTCTCCAACTGCCCCCTCTGCGCCGTCGGCCACGACGCGAACAAAAGTAAGATCTGGCCCTTCAAGGATATGGACGCCGACCATGTCGCCGCATGGAGCAAAGGAGGCGACAGCACCGCCAAGAACTGCCAGATGCTCTGCAAGACCCACAACCGCGCCAAAGGAAACCGATAGCGCAACAAGAGCCCGGGGCGCGAGCCCCGGGTACCTCTCGGATCGATCCTCGACGAACAGCACACGCAGAAAATGTGAACATCGAGCTCAGGAAACAAAGAACCCCGGTTGTGACCGGGCACAAGCGGCTTTGCACGGGTGCCACGGCTTGACCCGAAGGGCAAGCCGTGCCGACTCACGAAGAGCGTCACGAGTGCGAATGACATCAACCACAAAACCAAGAACGCCGCGAGCACCAAACAAACGGGCGCCCGCGGCGATCAGCCAACATCGTGTTCCGCCGTGCCAATCAGGCGGTGGCGACACGCGATGCGTTGTGGTTCTCGAAGGTGTTCTCGATCATCCTCTTGCGATCCTTGTCGTCGTACTCGACGCCGACGAGCACCGAACCCTTCTCGAGCGCATCCTCGTAGTACTTCACTTCGTTCTCGGGGATGAACGCGCCGACGCTGCCGCCGACCACGCCGCCCGCCGCCGCACCTGCTCCGGCACCGGCCAGAGCCGCGACCACCGGGCCGGCCGCGATCAGCCCGACGCCGCCGGTCGCCACCGCGCCGACGCTCGTCAGCCCGGCCACCAGCGCACCGACCGCACCCCCCGCGCCCGCACCGATCGCGGTCCCCTCGGGCAGCTTGCTGCTCTCGGCGATCCCGAACGATTCCTTCTTGAAATTCTCGCTCGCGACCAGACTGATGTCCTTCGTGGGAACGCCCTTCATCTCAAGCTGAGCGATCGCCTCGGATGCCTTCGCGCCGTTTTCAAACAATCCGGTAATGACCTGTGCCATGTCGTTTCTCCTTCAGAGAGGTGAGTGTTGGAATGAACACCACAACCCTAAACCCAGGCCATCAACGCACCGTGAGAAACGCATGAACAGCCGTTCATAGTGATAAACCCCACAACCCCCGCATCCGGGCGATGCCGAGTCGAACGGCTCAATCCCCATCGCTCAGATCCGAGCCGATGACCTCCAGCAGCCCGCGGCAGACATACACCCGATTGCGGCTGTGCTCCGTAATCTCCGTCAGGATCCCCAGTTCCACGAGCCGATCGACATGCCGCTGAGATGCCTGCTGACGAACATTCAGCTTTGTCGCGATTTGTGGGTTTGTGACGACCGGCTTGGTGAACAACCAGTCCACCAGCTCTCGCAGCAACGAGGAAGTCCGCTTCTCCGTCACCATGGCCAGATAATGTCGGCGCAGCTCGAGCAGCGACCCGGCTCGTGCGCTCGCCTCCTTCGCCTGATGAGCAACACCGCGACAGAAGAACCGCACCCACTCCAGCCAAGAGCCATCCAGACTCACCGCGAGCATGAGATCCACATACGCATCTCGATGGCGATCAAAGAACGAGCTGATCTCGAAGTTCGGCTGAGACACCAAGCCGCTGCGGCAGAGCTGCAGCATGATCAGCATGCGCCCGACTCGTCCGTTGCCGTCGGCGAATGGGTGGATCGTCTCGAACTGATAGTGAGTCAACGCCGCGTGGATGATGGGAGGGACGCTCTGGCTTTTCTCGCGTATGAACCGCTCCAGATCATCCATGCACGGCTGCACATGCTCCGGTGGAGGCGGCACGAAACGCGCACCGGCAAACCCTCGCGTTCGCGAACCGATGTAGGCCTGACGGTTCCGGTATGCGCCAGGCATCTTCTCCCCGCCGCGTACCCCGCCCTCAAGCAGCTTCGCGTGCATCGCCTTGATCAGCGACTGCCCAAGCGGTTGCTCGGAGGAGAGCCCGTGATCCAGCGCCCGGATGTAGTTGCTGATCTCGCGAGCATCCGGCTGGGTTGGCTGATCGGCCTCTGCGAGCGCGATCTCCTCTGCCGACGCGATCGTGTTCTCGATCCGAGACGATGCCTGTGCCTCGCGCATCCGGAACGGGTTGGCGAGCAGATGCGGATTTGGCAGCGTGCGGCTGAGTTGTTCGACCGCAGCCAGTCCCGCCACCGCATTCTGATGATCGTCCCATGTATCGGCGATCATTCCGCGAAGATCGATACCCGCCGGAAGCGATTGCGGCAGGTACGCCATGCCCTCATACGCGACGGGCAGCGCAGCCCGCTCGGGCAGCCACTCACTGCCGGAAGTGGCCACCAGCTCACCGGGAGCGTTCGGTTTGAGTTCAGGCCACTTTGCCATATGAACACATCCTACCACAGGGCAGTCCATATGAACAGTTCTGTGGAAAAGTGTTCATACACTCTGTCTTCTTACATTTTGTGTTCACAAGAGAGCCCAGTCGGCGGTCGGTTATCGGTCCCTCACCCCAGCGCCCGCACCACGAACACAGCCTTGTACATCCCCGCCACCGCCTCCCGATCCACCACCTTCGGGGCAAACTTCGCGTTCAGCGGCTGCAGCCGGATCAACTCCTCCCCGTTCGCCCCGGTCTCGAAGAAGACCCGCTTGAAGGTCGTCTCGTCGTCGCGCTCCAGGCGCACGAAGCAGTCGCTGCCCGGCGTCGTGTCGGCCAGCGGCGAGAACACCACCAGATCGCCCTCGCGGTAGTCGGGCAGCATCGACTCGCCGCAGACCCGCGCGGCGAACGCGTCGGGGTCGGTCACGCCCGGCACGCTGACATACTCGTCGGCGATGCGGGCCGGGTAGCCGAGGTCGGTGAACTCCGTCGGGTAGCCCGCGGCGACCTTGTTGATGACCGGCACCTGCGCGGGAAGCACGCTCAGGCGCTCGATGCCCGCGGCGGCCCGGAGGGTCGCGCTGGGTCGCTTGGTCTGCTGGGCCGACGGGGATTCGTCGGAGGCATCGGACAATCGGCGCACGAGCGTGTGCAGCTCGCCGGTGCGGAACGCCTCGTCGAGCGCGCCGGTGCCGACCATGGCGCGGAGACGGTTCGCCGCGGCTTTGGTCTGGCTCTGGGAGTGTCGCATGCGCTCGACTTGGCGCTTGACGGGTTCGGGCGTGGCGAGCCAGTCGGCGAGGGCGGTGAGCGATCCGGGCGGGATGGCCAGGGCGGATTCGAATCTCTCGAGCAGCGCGCGGGAGGGTGCGGTGTCGCGCCGGCCGTTCTCGATCTGGGAGAGGTAGCCCTTGGTGCAGCCGGTGCGCTCGGCGAGCTGCTGGAGCGTGAGCCCGGCCCGGTGGCGGGCCTCGCGCAGGCGCTGGCCGAGGAGGGCGGCGGAATGGTCGCTGGGAGGGTCGGGATTCATGGTCGCGGGTGGTGATTCGTGACGGTGTGGGGATAAGTGGGGCGCATGTCCGCGTTGGTGCGGCGATTGTGCGGACATACTATCAAAATCCAAACAAGTGACTTGGCGCGGACGGGATGCGGCGGCACACTGGTGCCGTCCCCTGAGTTTACTCAATATCAAACACAGGAATAGCCCATGGTTCAAGTCACCCGATACATTCCGGAAAATACCCGTGTTTACTATAGAAAATCGGAGTCTACCAAGCGGTGCAACTCCGCCGAGATCTCCTCCGGACCCTCGCCGGGGGCCTCGGCCCGCCCCGCAAAGCCCCATCCCGATCCGTCCAGCGTACCCGAACGCGGCGGGCCTCCCGATCCGCCGGTGACGACAGCGTGTCACCGGTCGCGTGAGCGTTTGGGTCAGCCCGGTCTCGACCTCTCCATCGCTCTGGACCTGCGTCGCCTGCAGCCCGAGCCCGTGGTCGAGGCGGTCCTGACGCTGGCGCGGCATGTCGGGCGGGGCGAGCGGATGCTGGTCGAGGCGGTCCTGCGGGACGGTCACACGCTCCACGCCCTGGCGGAGATGTCCGGCGAGCGTCCGAGGGCGCTGCGCCGGCGCTACCGGCGGGTGGTGCAGCGCCTGATCCAGCACCGCTTCGCGTTCGTCGCCGCCCACGCCCGGACCTGGCCGGATCGACGCCGGCTGGTCGGCACGCTGCACATCCTTCGCGGCCGAACGATCCGCGAGACGGCACGGTGCCTGGGCCTGACCGAGCACGCCACGCGTCGCGAGCTGAGCGTGATCGACGGCCTGCTCGAGGAATACGAGGCCGACTCCGAAACCCTGCTCTCCTCACTCACCGACACCCCCCGTCCCTTCACACCCGAAAGCTGAACCACCATGCATACCACCCTCACCGTCGCGCGCTGCGCGCCCGCTGTCCCCGCGCCCACCCGTCTCGCCTGCGACGCCGCGGCGGCGTTCGGGATCACCCTCGACGACCTCCCGAAGCGCGACGCCGCGCCCCTGCAACTCGACCTCGCGCCCGGCTCGCTGACCGTGCTCACCGGCGCGAGCGGGAGCGGCAAGTCCACCCTGCGCGCCGACATCCAGCGCTCGTTCACCGAATCGCACCTGCCCATGCCCGCGTCGATCGTCGATCCGCAGACGCTGCGCCCCGGCTCGCGCTCCTGCCTCGACCTGCTCGGCGGACGCGCGAAGTCCGTCGATCGCGCGCTCGAACGCCTCGCGCAGTGCGGCCTCGCCGACGCAAGCGCCATCACCGCCCGAGCGTGCTCGCTCAGCGACGGCCAGCGCGAGCGCCTGCTGCTGGCGCTGGCCATGCAGCGCGCTGAGCGCCTCGGGCGGAGGATGCCGGTGCTGCTATCTATAGACGAACTCGGTGCTCGGGTGGACGAGAGCACCGCCCGTTCGGTCGCGCGGTGCCTGCGCCGGTGGCTCGGGCGTGCTCACGAGGCCGGGCTGAACTGCCGCGTGCTCGTGACGACGCACCGGCGTGCTGCACTCGACCAGCTCCGCCCGGCGACGCTGGTGCGCCTGTCCGATCTGGGCGAGGCGTCGGTGTCGCGCGAGGAGCGTGCAGCGCCCGACTTCGGTGAGCTGTACGCCATCGAGCGCGGCAGCCGCGCGGATCTGCGTGCCCTCGCGCCACTGCACTACCGGCCCGGCGCTCCGGCGACGATCGCGCGCGTGCTGCGCTGCATCGACCGCTCCACGGGCGAAACGGCGGGCGTGCTCAGCGTGAGTCTGTCCACGCTCAACGGACGATGGCGCGAACTGGCCTGGCCGGGTCGGTACACGAGCGCCGACCGCCGGTCCGATGCGCAGCGCCTGTGCGCGGAAGTCCGCTGCATCTCGCGCGTGATCGTGTCGCCGGCGCACCGCTCGATGGGCGTGGCGCGCGAACTGATCCGCGCGTACCTCGCCGAGCCGCTGACGGTGCGCACGGAGGCCGTGAGCGCGATGGGGCGGATCTCGCCGATCTTCGAACGGGCCGGGATGACGGCGCACTCGCTCGAACCCGCGGCCCGCCACCGTCGCCTGATGCATGCGTTCGAGCATGTCGGCATCGCCCGGTGGCGCCTCGCGCAGCCGAGCGTGCTGGAGCCGCGCCTGCACACGCTTTCGATCTCCGATCACTGCTTCATCCGCACCGAACTGTCACTATGGGCGAACGCGACGCGGGCGACGCGTCGGTTCACCGATGCGCCGCTCAGCGCGCAGCTGGCCGTCGCCTGCCGCGCGATCAGCGCGAGGCCGGTGGCGTACACGCATGATGCGAAAGGTCCTTCTCCCCTTGAGGGAGAAGGTGGCCGCGAAGCGGACGGATGAGGGGGCGGTCCGAAGCTTCCGGCTGATTCGTTTCGCGATTGACGCTCGCACCTTCGGTGCGAACCCCTCACCCCAACCCTCTCCCTCAAGGGGAGAGGGAGCCAGAACCACGAACAAGGAACAAATCCCATGCCCAACCTCACCATTGCTTCCCATCAACTCCGTCATATCGATCTTCCCTCGGTTCCCGAATCGGAAGCCGAGACCGCGCTGAACATCGCCCGTGCTCGCACGCTCGCCTCCGTGCGCCTGCTGAACGCGCTCGAGACCGGCGAAGCGCTCGCGCCAGCCGCGCTGAAACTGTGCATCGACACGCTCAAGCTGTCGGTCGATCGCAGCGCTGCGCCCAAGGCCAGCACCGACCACGCCGCCATCGCCCCCGAACTGCAGCGCACGCTGGAGAAAATCCTGCGCTTCGCCGGTGACGCGTTCGCCGCGGCGACCGACCCGGAAGGGAGCGCGTCATGAGCCGCGTTCCGCTTCCGCAACTGTCCGATGCGTCGTCCGAATCGCTGCACGCCGCATTGCGCGAGCACCGGCCCGGCTGCGCCGATGCGCTGCACGGCTGGGTCGCGGGCGCGCTCGGCGTGGTTGTGCCCCGGCACGCGCTCACGCCGGGCAGCGCTGCGCCGTTCGAGTATCTGCGCCACGCGTTCTTCGAGGACGCCTCGCCCCGCGACTGCGTGGTGTGGGCGGCCCGCGGCTCGGGCAAGACCTTCTACGCCGCGCTCGCGACCGCGCTCGACCTCGCGTTCAAGCCGGGGATCGAGGTGAAGATCCTCGGCGGCTCGCTCCAGCAGTCGGCGCGGATGCACCAGCACCTGCGCGACCTGCTGGCCCGCCCGGTGCTGTCGGCGCTCGTCGAGAGCGTGACCGACCGGCGGGTGGTCCTGAAGAACGGCTCGGTCGCCGAGATTCTCGCGCAGTCCGAGCGGGCGGTCCGCGGCTCGCGCCCGCAGAAGCTCCGCTGCGATGAGGTCGAATTGTTCGACCCCGAGGTCTGGCAGGCCGCGCAGTTCGTCACGCGCTCCAAGCGCTGCGGCGTGGCGGTGCGGGCCTCCATCGAAGCGCTCAGCACCTGGCACCGGCCCCACGGGCTGATGCGCGAACTCGTCGAGTCGGCGGGGTCATCGCGACGGCTCATGCGCTGGGGCGTGATCGATGTACTCGAGTGTTGCCCACCGGAGGAAGACTGCGCCTCCTGCGTGCTGCAGCCGGAGTGCGCTGGGCGTGCGAAGCGCGCGAGCGGCCACCTGACCATTGCTGACGCGCGGGTGATGAAGCAGCGGGCCGACCGGGCGGGCTGGCGCGCGGAGATGCTGTGCGAGAAGCCCGGCCGGCGCAGCGCGGTGCTGCCCGAGTTCGAGCGCGAGACGCATGTCGTGCGCGATGCCCCCGATCCGCGCGCCGACCTCCCCGGCCTGCGCTGGATCGCCGGCATGGACCTCGGCCTGCGATCGCCGACCGTGCTGCTGCTCGCAGCGGTCGATGAGACCGGCACGGTCACGATCGTCGACGAGCACTGCGCATCGGGGATCGTCTTGAGCGAGCATCTGGAGCGCGTGCTGGCGCGGGGTTGGCGGGTGCAGTGGGTTGGGGTCGATCCCGCCGCGGGCCAGCGGAGCTTGCAGACGGGCCTGTCGGATACGCAGGCGATGCGCCGGATGGGCTTTGCGGTGCGCACGCGCCGGCTCGCGCTGGACGACGGGCTGCGCCTGATCCGCACGCGCCTGGCCCCGGCGGGCGGTTCGTCGACACTGCGGATCCACGAGCGCTGCGTGCGTCTGATCGAGTCGATCGAGGCGTACCGGTATCCCGATGATGAGCCGGGAGCGCACCCGGTGAAGGACGGCAACGACCACGCGGTGGACGCGCTGCGATATCTGCTGTCGGTGCTGGACGGCCCGAGCGCGGAGCCGCCGCGGGTGAGGAGGTGGAGCCGGTGAGGGGGGCGGGGAGCAGAGTTTAGGTGGGTGGCATGGCGACGCGAAGCTTGGCTATGCCACGCTCTGCGTTCATGCCACCCATGCCACCCATCTCAGCCCGTACAATCCCCGCATGACCAGTTCCGCCATCACCGAGGGCGCCGGGCGCCCGTTCTATGTCACCACGCCGATCTACTATGTCAACGACCGCCCGCATGTGGGGTCGTGCTACACCACGATCGTGGCCGATTGCATCGCGCGATTCATGCGTCTGGCCGGGCGGGATGTGTTCTATCTGACCGGGACCGACGAGCACGGGCAGAAGGTTGAGAAATCCGCCGCCGAGAAGGGGAAAACGCCCCAGCAGTTGGCCGACGAGAACGCAAAGCACTTCCGCGAGGCGTTCGAGTTCATCGGCTCCACCCACGACGACTTCATCCGCACCACCGAGCTCCGGCACGAGAAGCAGGTGCAGGCGGCGCTGAAGCTGCTCATCGACTCGGGGGACATCTACCTCGGCGAGTTCGAGGGCTGGTACGACGAGGGGCAGGAGGAGTATGTCACCGAGAACCAGGCCCGCGAGCGCGACTACACGGCGTTCAACGGCCGGCCGCTGGTGAAGGCGACGGAGAAGAACTACTACTTCCGGCTGACGAAGTACTGGGACCGTGTGCGGAAGCTGATCGAGGAGAACGAGGCGTTCGTGCGTCCGGCGGGCAAGCGGAGCGAGGTGCTGGGGCGGCTGAAGGACGAGGCGCGGGATGTGCCGATCAGCCGCACGAACTTCTCGTGGGGCATCCCGGTGCCGGGCGACGAGCAGCATGTGACCTATGTGTGGATCGATGCGCTGATGAACTACATGACCGCGCTCGGCAGGATCGATGAGGCCCACGGCGGCGTGGGGGACAGCCGCGCGAAGTACTGGGACGGCTCGGGCGAGGTGGTGCACCTGATCGGCAAGGAGATCCTGTGGTTCCACGCGGTGATCTGGCCCGCGCTGATCATGGCCCTCGAGGACGCGGGGCGGGATGATCTGAAGCTGCCGACGACGGTGTACGCGCACTCGTTCTGGATCCGCGAGGGCAAGAAGATGTCCAAGACGCTGGGCAACTTCATCGACCTCGAGACGATCCACGCCTACTGCGACCGCTTCGGGCTGGATGCGTTCCGCTGGTACATGCTCACGCAGGGGCCGCTGAGCGCGACGGACGCGGACTTCGCCTACGAGCACTTCGTGGAGGTGTACAACGCGGACCTGGCCAACGGCTTCGGCAACGCGCACTCGCGCGTGACGAACATGATCGCCAAGTATTTCGATGGTGCGGTGCCGCGACCGGAGGAGAGCGCTGACTTCGGTGTGGACTGGGGCGCGACGATCGCGCAGAAGACCAGCGAAGCGGTCAGCGCGATGGGGGCGGTCGATGTGGCCGGCGCGCTCAAGGCGGGGCTGGGCGTCTCGAACGCGGTGGACCTGTTCATCAACGAGACCGCGCCGTTCCGGCTGGCGAAGGACGAGGCGAACCTACCTCGGGTCGGCACGATCCTGTACCAGTGCGCGGAGGCGCTGCGGATCGCGGCGGTCCTGATGCGCCCGGCCATGCCCGGCGCGATGGACGCGGCCATCGAGCGCCTGGGCGCTCCGATCCGCGAGGGCCAGACGCTGCAGGAACTGACGCGCTGGGGGCTGCTGCGCCCCGGCACGCCGGTCGAGAAGGGCGATGCGCTGTTCCCGCGGGCGGACGCGAAGGAGCCCGAGCCGTCGGGCGCGAAGTCGGGGGCCTGATGCACCTGGTGCGCCGATTCCAGAGGATCTTCGAGGCGGAGTCGATGGCGACCGCGCTGCGCGAGCAGGGGATCAACTGCGCGGTGGTGGGGCATCACACGCAGGCGGCCATCGGTATGGAGGGCGGCAAGCTGCCGTGGTTCGGCTACGACCTGGTCGTGCTGCGCAAGCAGGATGTCGAGTCGGCGAAGGAGATGATCCGCGAACTGGAGGCTGACCTCGTCGAGCCGGAGGAGGGCTGGGAGGACGCGTCGCGCCCGGACCTGTCGCTGCTGGAGGGCATGGGGATCGTGGTGCGCTGCCAGTCGTGCGAGCTCGCGCTGCCGCTGGATGAAACTCTCGAAGAGTGCCCGGCGTGCCACGCGCCGGTGGATGTGGTGGACCTGCTGGTGAAGGCGCACGGTCCGGAGGCGCTCGACGCGTGCTACGGCGTGGAATCACCGGGATCGGGGCCGTCGCCGATGGCGGCTCCCGAGCGTGACTACGATCCCGCGCTGGTCCGCCTGCCGTGCGCCGGGTGCGGGGCGATGCTCGGCGAGGGGATCAGCGGGCGCTGCCCGTCCTGCGGCACGCTCTTCGACAAACGGGACATGCTCGGGCGCTGAGCGCGCCCGCGGAACGCTTCGGAAGGAATCGAACCGATATGGCCGGACACGATGAACACAAGCAGCAGGCCTACAGCGAGGGTCACGAGCGCGCCGAGCACGCCGCACTGGATCACGCGCGCTCGGTGCTGAGCGCGTACCGCGAGGGTGTCCTGTTCATGGACGACCAGCACGCGCCGATCCACTTCGTCACCGAGCACGAGTCGGGGCGGCTGATCGCGTCGGTGCCCGCGGCGACTTTCTTCGCCAGCCAGCACGCGCTCTTCGTGCCGGAGGAAACCGACGATGCGCTGCAACTGCTGTTGTCGTGCGAGGAGATCGAGGAATCGGTCTCGACGGACCGCTGGATCGCGTTCCACATGGGCGACAGCGAGTTCCCCGAGCACACGCGCTGGGCGGCGTTCTGGATCGACTCGGCCAAGCACGGGCCGTGGGTGTTCGACGGCGAGGCGTTCATGGCGCCCAACCCGGTTGCCAAACTCGAGCCGAAGACCTGCAAGGCGGTCAACGCCCGGCGCGACGACCTCGCGCGGGTGACAGCGCAGCTGACCGGCGCCGATGCGACCGAGGGCGCGCTGTGCGTGGGTGTGGATCCGGGCGGGCTGTATGTGCGACTGCGCCACGGCGTGGTGCGCGTGCCCTTCCCCGAACCGGAAGATTGGGAAGAACCGACCATCGAGACGCTGGATTCGCTCGTGGACCGATTGCTGGCGAGCTGAGAAAAGGGAGCGGGAGAACCATGCTGGACGCGGATCAGAGTGTGCTGGAATCGGCGCTGCGGAGCGCGGCGTCGCGGGTCGGGCTGGGGCAAGCCGACGAGATCGCGTCGCGGATCGAGGCGATCTGCCGCGGCGGCGGGGGCCGGATCGGCGACGCGGCGTGGGACGAGGCGGCGGGGGTCATCGCGGGGCTGGATCTCGAACAGATCGCGGGCGTGCTGCGCCTGACGACGGCGCGCTTCCACCTGTACAACAAGGCCGAGCAGCTCACGATCGCGCAGATCAACCGGGATCGGGAGCGGGAGGCGACGCCGGACAAGCCGCGCGCGGAATCGGTGGCCGCGGCGATGCACCGGCTCGCGAAGGACGGCTGGGACCCGCAGCGCCTGGAGCGCGAGGTGCTCAGGAAGATCGATGTGCAGCCGACGCTGACGGCGCACCCGACCGAGAGCCGGCGCCGGAGCATCATGGACAAGCAGATGGAGATCGCGCGCGGGCTGGTGAGTCTGCGCCGGGACGATCTTCTGCCGCGCGAGCGCGCGGAGACCGAGGAGCGGGTGCGCCGGATGGTGACGCTGCTGCTGGCGACCGACGAGGTGCGCTCGAAGCGGCTGGAGGTTCCCGACGAGGTGCGCAACGGTCTGTACTTCCTGACGAGTTCGATCTGGCTCGCGGTGCCGCGCCTCATGCGCGATCTCGCGGCGGCGGCCCGGGAGGTGTACGGCGCGGAGGGCGAGGCGATCGCGCTGGCGGACCTGCCCGCGCTGATCCGCTACCGATCGTGGATCGGCGGCGACCGGGACGGCAACCCGAAGGTGACGCACGCGGTGACGGCGCAGACTCTGGAGATGCACCGCGACGCCGCGGCGAAGCTGTGGGACGCGGAACTGGAGGCGCTGGAGCAGCAGCTGAGCATCAGCGAGCGCCGGGTGCGCGTGATCGACGATCTGCGCGAGGCGATCGAGCGCGACGGCGTGCGGTGGATCGCCAACACGGACGAGCTGGAGCACCGCCGGCGCGAGCCGCTGCGGATCCGGCTGATGCAGATGCGCGGCCGGATCGCGCGGGATGAGTCGTACACCACGACGATGCTGATCGCGGATCTCGAACTGCTCCGGCGGGCGCTGCACGAGGCGGGGCTTGCCTCCATCGCCGATGACGGGCCGCTGGCCGACGCGATCGTTCGGGCGCGGGTGTTCGGGCTGCACCTGGCGACGCTGGACATCCGCCAGCACAGCAAGGTGCACGAGGCGGCGGCGGGCGAACTGCTGCGCCTCGCGGGGGTCGAGGACGACTACAGCGGTCTGGATGAGGCGGCGAAGGTGGAGCTGCTGCGCCGGGAGATCGCCCAGCCCCGGCCGCTGCGCCCGCTGGATGCGCCGGTGAGCGAGCAGACGGGCGAGCTGCTGGCGGTGCTGCGCACGGTGCGCCGGGCTCTGGAGCGGGATTACGCGGCGGTGCGCTCGTACATCATCTCGATGACGCACGACATCAGCGACATGCTCGAACTGATGCTGCTGATGAAGGAGGCGGGGCTGGTGCGTCCGGCGAGCGGCGACGACCCGCCTTTGAGCATGCTGCGCCTGGTGCCGCTGTTCGAGACGATCGACGACCTCGAGCGCGCGCCGGGGCTGATGCGCCAGCTGCTCAACGATCCGCTGTACCGCCAGTACCTGGACGCGATGCCGACGCGCACGGAGCTGCCGCTGCAGGAGGTGATGCTCGGGTACTCGGACTCGAACAAGGACGGCGGGTTCCTGATGGCGAACACCGCGCTGCTGCTGGCGCAGCGGGACATCGCCGAGGCGGTGCGCGAGAGCGGCGTGGACCTGCGGTTCTTCCACGGGCGCGGCGGCACGATCGGTCGGGGGGGTGGCCGGGCCGGGCGCGCGATCCTTGCTGCGCCCGCGGCGGCGCGGACGGGACGGATCCGGTTCACGGAGCAGGGCGAGGTGATCTCGTTCCGCTACGCGCAGCCGGAGATTGCGCAGCGGCACTTGGAGCAGATCCTGCACGCGTCGCTGCTCGGCACGGCCAGCCGCGACGATGCGCCGATGGGCGATGCGCTGGAATCGGTTCTGAAGAAGGCGGCGGGCGTGTCGATGGAGGCGTACCGAGGGCTGATCGATGATACGCGGTTCTGGCCGTGGCTGATGGCGGCGAGCCCGGTGCCGCATATTGGTGCGCTGCCGATTGCGAGCCGTCCGATCTCGCGGGCGAAGGGTGGCGAGCTGACCTTCGATTCGCTGCGGGCGATCCCGTGGGTGTTCAGTTTCAACCAGATGCGGATGCTGGTGCCGGGCTGGTACGGCGTGGGCACCGCGCTGGCGGGCTTGAGCGCGGACGAACTGGAGATCGTGAAGACGGCGTGCGCGGAGCGGGCGTCGATCGCGGCGGTGGTGGACAACGCCGCGCAGGAACTCGCGCGGGCGCGGATGGCGATCGCCCAGCGGTACGCGCTGCGCGCGCCCGAGGGCGAGGCGGTCTTCGGCATGGTGCGCGACGAGTACGAGCGGTCGGTGGAGATGGTCCTGAAGGTGACGGGGCGCGGGCGGGTGCTGGAGCACTCGCCTGCGATCGCGGCGAGCATCGAGCATCGCAACCCGTGGACGGATGTGCTGAACCTTGCGCAGATCGAGCTGCTGTCGCGGTACGAGAAGGCGGATGAGGGCGGGCGCGAGGAGCTGAAGCCCCTGCTGTTCGCGAGCATCAACGCGATCGCGGCGGCGATGCAGTCGACGGGGTGAACGGCAGCCGCTGCGCGGCTGACCCCTCATCCGGCCGCTTCGCGGCCACCTTCTCCCTCAAGGGGAGAAGGAGGTTTGGGCTCCCTCTCCCCTTGAGGGAGAGGGCTGGGGTGAGGGGTTCGCACCGCAGGTGCGAGTTGATACTGCCGTGCGCGGCTTGTCCACAGACGACGGAAGGTCCGGACCGCTCCCTCATCCGGTCTTGTGCTGAGACCACACAAGACCACCTTCTCCCGCAACGGGAGAAGGAGAAACACTTAGCCGCCGTGCTGTTCGAGTCTGGTAAACCGGCGCAATCGGCCTTCGGCGTCGAACCAGAAGCGGACCCGGTCGCCCTCGTCGAGTTCGGGGTTGTTCCGAGTCGCATCGAACATGAGGTGGATGACATCGGCATCGGGATCCGTCGGGATCGAGTCACCCCTATTGATGCGGCACGCGGCGGTGGAGGACTCTTGAGAGATGGACATGCTCAGTGGCAAGCGGATCGTGATGTGCCGCACGGTGGCATCCACGGCGGCAAGTTGTTCGTTGTTCTGCTGTTCCGAAGTCACACGCATGGCGTCGCTGAGGTTCAGCGTGTGCACCTTCTCGCATCCGGCGAAAACGAACATGAGCAGGCCGAGGAGCATGGTGAGCAAGAGCGTCTGGGCATTGGAGTGTGTGGGCATGCCCTGATGATACACAGCAGCCGCTGCGCGGCTGACCCCTCATCCGGTCGCTTCGCGACCACCTTCTCCCTCAAGGGGAGAAGGAGGGGGGCGCGGCCGGGTCAGGCGGCGCTGCGGTTGTCGATGGCGGGGCTGCCCCAGCGTTGGCAGAGCTCGATGAGGGTGTCGCGCATGACGGGTTTGGTGGCGTAGTCGTCGCAGCCGACGCCGAGGCATTTCTCGCGGTCGCCGGACATGGCGTGCGCGGTGAGGGCGATGATGGGGAGGGTGCAGCCCATTTCTCGCAGGCGGGCGGTAGCGGTGTAGCCGTCGAGGACGGGCATCTGCATGTCCATGAGGATGAGATGGTACGCGTCGGGTGATCGGCGATAGGTATCGATCGCGGTTTTTCCGTTCTGCGCGATATCGACCTGCGCTCCGGCCTTGACGAGGTGGTGGCGTATGAGTTTCTGGTTATCGAGTCCGTCTTCGGCGTAGAGGATGCGCAGTCCGCTGAGGTTCGCTGTGTTTGCGGCCGTTGGTGTGCCGTGTTTGGTTGTTGCGGCCAGGGTGTCGTTGTGGTGCGGGAGTGCGTCGCTGATCGGGAGCGATGGGAATGTGAAGTGAAAGCTGGAGCCGATTCCGAGCTGTGATTCGGCGTGGATGGTGCCGCCGAGTGCTTGGGCGACTCTGGTGCAGATGGCCAGGCCGAGTCCGGTTCCGCCGTAGATCCGTGTGGTCGAGTTGTCGGCTTGTTCGAATGGTTTGAAGATGCGTGAGAGCTGTTCGGAAGTCATGCCGATGCCGGTGTCGCGGACGGTGATGCGTACGGTTCCCGGTTGGCCCGGGTTGCTGTTGATGGGACCGTCGAATGCGGCGCTGATGCGGATTTCGCCCTTGTGTGTGAATTTCGCGGCGTTGCCGACCAGGTTGATGAGGACCTGGCGCACTCGATCCGGATCGTTGACGATGTGTGGCGGTCCGTTGTGGGGCCAATCGATGGTGAGTTTGAGCTGCTTTTCCTCGATACGGACGCGCATGAGCTGGTCGATATCGTTCAGCATCGCGAGGAGATCGAAGGATTCCGTTCGGACGGTGTTCCTGCCGGACTCGATGCGAGACAGGTCGAGGATATCGTTGATGAGCGTGAGGAGTTGCGTTGCGTTGCGGTGCACGATGTCGAGTGTTTCGCGGACCTGCGTGGATGTTTCCTGTTCGAGGAGAACCTGGCTGAATCCGATGATGGAGTTCATCGGCGTTCTGATCTCGTGGCTCATGTTGGCGAGGAATTCGCTTTTGGCGCGGTTTGCGGCTTCGGCGCGGAGTTTCGCTTCGCGGAGGTCTTCGTTGATGCGTTTGGCGCGTTCGAGGGCGTGGCCTCGGATGCGTATGGCGCATGCGGCGCCGATGGTGAGGCAGTGGAAGAAGAGCGTCATGCCGAGGGTGTTCCGCTGTGCGGTATGGATTTCGCTGAGCCACTTCTTTGCGGGGAAATCCACGCCGAGGACGGAGTGGACCTTGCCGTGTTCGTCGAAGATGGGTGAGTAGGCGCTGACCCATGTGCCCCAGCGGTCGGAGTAGGGGTCGTCGACGAAGATCTGCTGGCCGGCCATGGCGGCGAATTCCAGTTCGTCCGCCTCGCCGAAGGATTCGCCGATGGTGGTGCGCATTTCGCGTTCGCCACGGTAGATGCCGTCGCGGTCATAGTCGGTTTCGGAATCGACGAGGAGCCGGCACTCGCCGTCGACGACGCGGAAGGTGTAGATGTCGGCGATGGCGGGGTTGACGGCGAGCCAGCGTTTCTGGCTGTCGATCAGTTTCAGGTAGAGCGGGTCATCGGGGGTTGTCTGGAAGCCGACCTGCGTCGCTCCGAACTCCATGAACTCGTAGGCGTAGGTGGGCGCGAAGCCGATGATCTGGTCGCGCAGATGAGCGCGGACGCTGTCGATGCTGCGCTGGCTGAGCACGAGGCCGGCGGTGATGGTGAGTGCGCTGAGGAGAACGAGGATTCGTTTGAGCGATGGCGCGGCGTCGGTGCGCGCGATGGCTATCAGGGCCGCGACGGTGGCGCTGATGGTGAGGAGCACGAAGATCGCGATCTGGAGAGAGACGATCACGGTGGTTTGGTCCTTTTCCGGTATGAGGCGGACCGTGGCCTGGTGTAGGCATCGACCAAGGGCGGGCGAGGGTTGACCCTGAGTGGGCGGGAGTGGTGCGCTCGGTACAAATGCGGGGTCGGTTGGGTTGTTTTCGGACGCAAAGGGGCATGTGGGCGGTACGCTTTGCGCCATGAACAGCTCTGAAACCGGCGGTTATTCGAATCTTCGTGATGCGCACCTGCACCTGCTGCCGCACGGCAAGGCGATCGCGGCGGTTCAGCTTGCGGATTGTCGGAGTGTGAGCGAGGTGCTCGAGCGGGTGCGGGCGGCGCACTTGTCGTTGCCGGAGCATCGCGGGGATCGGCCGGTGTGGATCGATGCTCGGGGGTTGCGGACGGAGGGGCTGGCCGAGCGGCGGTATCCGACGCTGGCGGAACTGGACGAGGCGACGCCGGGGCGGCCGGCGGTGCTGAAGAGCTTTGACTACCACGCGCTGATAGGTAATACCCCGGCGCTGTTGGAGGCGGGGATCGAGGCGAGCACGGTGGACCCTCCGGCGGGGGTGATTGTGCGAGATGAGGGTGGTGTTCCGACGGGGGTGCTGCTGGAGGCGGCGTGCAACGCGATGTACAGCGCGCAGCCGGTCGATTCGAGTGCGCAGCGGGCGGAGCAGTTGAAGCTTGCGGTGAAGGACCTGCGCGAGCGTGGGTTCGTCGAGGTGCACGACATGAAGGCGACGCCGGAGCTGGCGGAGCTGCTCTTGGAGATGGACGATCGTGGGGAGCTGGATGGGTTCTCTGTGACGATGTACGCGGTGCCTGATGAGTTTGAGCGGGTGCGCAAGGTGCTGCGGTTCGCGATGCCGCAGGACAAGGGGCTGCCGGTCCGGTTCGGGGGGCTGAAGCTGTTTATTGATGGGACGCTGAACAGCCGCACGGCGTGGATGCTCGAGCCGTTCTCGGACCCGATCGCGGAGCATCCGACGGGGATCCCGAACTACACGGCGGAGCAGATCGAGATGTACATGCGCCGAGCGCACCATGAGCGGTTCGATATCGCGGCCCACGCGATCGGCGACGGCGCGGTGCGGGCGCTGCTGGACGCGTACGAGGCCGTGGAGCAGCAGTTCGGCGAGGAGCCGGGGTTCACGCTGCGGATCGAGCATGCGCAGTTCATCGATGAGGCGGACATCCCGCGTTTCGCGCGGGCGGGCAGGAAGCGGGCGGTGATCGCGAGCGTGCAGCCGTGCCACCTGCTGACGGACATGGAGGCGATCGAGCGGCTCGTGCCGCACCGGGCGGGGCGGAGTTTCCCGCTGAAGGACCTGATCGACGCGGCGGCGAGCGCGGGGCGGGACCCGGCGGAGATGATTTATCTCGGGAGCGACAGCCCGATCGTGCCGGCGGACGCTGGGGACAATGTGCAGGCGGCGGTGCAGCGCAGGCGAGCGGGGATGGACGCGGATCGCGCGATCGCGCCGGAGCAGGCGATCAGCCGCGAGGCGGCGCTGGGTCTGCACCGGAGCGGTGTTGGGCGGAGCGGGGCGTGCGGGGTGTGAGTTATAGCAAAGTTATCGTGGTTTATCGGTTTTTGATAAACCATGGTAAACTGCCATAAACTCGCTATACATCCTACTTTCCGGTCTCATCGCGCGATCATTCCGCGCATTGGCGATGCCCAGCGAAGTAGTACTGCGGCCAGTCTTTGCCGCATTCATCGATCTTCGTCTCTGCGAATTCGTGAACCAGAGACTTCAAGAGCCGCTTCGGTCCGTGAACGAACGGGATGGAGAGGTCGAAAATCCCGAGGCCGATCCCAGTAGTTTCGCCGAGGAGGTAGAGATCCTCAAAGTAATCAGAGACCCACAAGTCAGCATGATCGTCGGGTGTGTCTCGTACACGGAGCTTCAGGAACAGAAACTCCTTATTGATGCGTATGACCGACTCGAAGCTGGATCGCCTATCGAGTTCGCAGACATGCAATCCGTATCCGCCCATGATGCCGATGGCATCCCACTGCTCATCGAGTACCCTTGGTTCATACTTGGCAACGATGTCGATGAGCACTGGGATCAGCAACGGATGGCAGTCCCGCTCCTTCGGTTTCTCCCCGGGGTAGTGGTCGTAAGAGGCGCAGATGCGTTGACTGACCCACTCACCCCAGCGGTTCTTAGGCGCGTCAGGACGAGATGATTGGGTGATGAATAGGATCGAGCTATGGTTCGCGAATTTGGTCATTCTGTGAAATCGTCTCCGTGACGGAGGATGAGGCGGTACTTCTTCGCGAGTACTGATTATCGTAACCGCCGTGAACCAGTCCGCTCACCAAACCCTCGACCGCCAGCTCCGCCTTCGCGGGGCGATTGTGGTTGGGTTGGGGTCGATCCTCGGCACGGGTGCGTTCGTGTCGATCGGGATCGGGGCGGGTGTCGCCGGGCCGATGGTGATTCTGGCGTGCGCGCTGGCGGCGGTGGTGGCGTCGTTCAACGGGCTGAGTTCGGCGCAGCTCGCCGCGGCGTATCCGGTGTCGGGCGGGACTTATGAATATGCGCGCCGGACCTTTCCGGGCGGTATTGGCGAGCGGCTGGGGTTTCTGGCGGGGTGGCTGTTTCTGATCGCGAAGTCGGCTTCGGCGGCGACGGCGGCGTTGGGCTGCGCGGGGTATCTGCGGACTTTCGTGCGTGGTCCGCTGGAGGGGGTGCCGCTGTGGGGGCTGGCGCTGACGATTCTGGCGGCGATGACGGTGTTCGTGCTGCTGGGGCTGCGGCGGACGAACACGCTGAACACCGCGCTCGTGTCGACGACGGTGGTTTTCCTGCTGCTGTTCATTGTTGGGAACCTGCCGGACGCGATCCGGCGTGCGCCGGAGACTCTGGTTCCGTTCTTTGAATCGCCGGTGGATGCGGATGGGCAGCGGATGCCGTGGGGGCTTGCGCTGGCGTCGGCGACGGCGCTGATGTTCGTGGCGTATACGGGGTACGGGCGGATCGCGACGCTGGGTGAGGAGGTCGTTGAGCCGCGGCGGACGATCCCGCGCGCGGTGATCGTGACGCTCTTGGTGAGCATGCTGCTGTATGTGGGTGTGGCGTTCGCGCTGCTCGGGCCGTTCAAGCCGGGGTACATCGCGATGGTCACCGCGCGGGACGGTGCGCCGCTGCTGGTGGCGGCGCAGGGGTCGCGCGTGCCGGGGCTGGCGATGTTCCTGTGGGTGGGCGCGGTGACGGCGATGCTGGGGGTGTTGTTGAATCTGCTCTTGGGGCTGAGCCGCGTGCTCTTGGCGATGGGGCGGAACGGTGATATGCCCCGGGGGACCGCGCGGCTGACGGCGAAGAAGAACCCGGTTGTCGCGATTGTCGTGGTGGCGGCGGTGATTGGGGCGATCGTGGCGGTGGGGGACCTGAAGCTGGCGTGGTCGTTCAGCGCGTTCACGGTGCTGGTGTATTACGCGATCACGAACGCGGCGGCGATCCGATTGAAGAAGGCGGATCGGCTGTACCCGGTGTGGATCGCGTGGTGCGGGCTGGTGTCGTGCCTGGGGCTGGCGTTCTTCGTGGAGGTGCGGGTGTGGGCGATCGGGCTGGGGCTGATCGCGGCGGGCGTGGTGTGGCACGAGGCGGCGAAGCGGCTGGCGAGGGCGGGCGGGGTGTGAGAGAACTCTTAGCGTTCGAGACGGCGCAGGGTGGCGTCGAGTTGGGCGATGTATCCGCCGCCGAACAGGGCGGCGTGGACGAGCAGGGGGAAGAGCTGGTAGGTGTGGATGCGCCGCTCGAAGAACGGTTCGGGGATGGGCCGGATGCTGGCGTAGCGGTCGAAGAATTCCTTGCCGCCGGTTGAGAAGAGGGCGATGAAGGCGAGCTCGAATTCGGCATCGGCGTACTGGGTTGAGGGATCGATGAGGCCGACGACGCGGTCGGCGGTGGCGAGGACATTGCCGCTCCAGACATCGCCGTGGATGAGCGACGGTTCGGGGTTGTGGTCGAGGTCACGGTCGATCGAGTCGGCGTAGCGCCGGATGCGCCGCTCGAGTTCCGGCGGCAGGTTGTGGCGAGCGACGGCCTCATCGACGAGGCGGAGCAGGCGGTGCTGGCGGTAGAAGTCCGGCCAGGAGTCGGACCATGAATTGTGGAGGGTGATCGGGCCGATGAGGGTTGGTCGGTCGAATCCGAAGCGTCCGTCGGGCGAGGTGGCGGAGTGGAGGGCAGCGAGCAGTTCGGCGAGGTGCGGCCCCCAGCCGGAGCCGGCGCGGTGTTCGATGTGCTCGATGAGGAGCAGGTCGGGCTCGGCGTGGAGCACGCGCGGCACGGGCAGTTCGGAGTGGGTGCGGAGATGGTCGAGCATGTGCGCTTCGACATCGAGGTTGGGTCCGCCGAGTTTGGCGACGAGCGTGCGGCCGGAAGCGGTTTCGAGGCGGCGGACCTCGGCGATGCAGCCGCCCTGGAGCGGGTGCTCGGCGGTTATGGGCTCTTCGATGATCGTCTGGATGCGTTGCGGCCAGTGGTGTGCGAGGGGTCTGCTCATGGCGATGGCTTTCGGTTTTTCGTCCGGATAAGCGCCGGGTGGTGCTGTGCGATTGTCCAAAAATACCGGTTTCGCGTCGGCCATCCGGGATCCGGCTTTTGGGGCTTGATTGTGCGGCGGTGGGGGACGATAGAGGCCTTGGAGTGAGAGAGCCGTTCTGTGAGCGGCGCACGGAATGAGACATGCTGAGCAAGTCACGGATCATCCATGTTGTATTGGCGCTGCTGTTTGTGGTGCTCACGGTCTTCCTTCTGCCGTCCGTGTCGAAGGGCGCTGCGGATCGTCCGCTGCGGATCGGGTACCCGCCGTGGATCGGGTACGACATTCTGATCCACGCCGAGCGAACGGGGATGTTCGAGCGTCACGGTGTGGATGTGGAGCTGATCCGGTTCGAGGAGACGAGCGATGTTGCTCGGGCGGTGATGAGCGGCGGTCTGGACGCGGGGTTCACGGGGCTCGGTACGCTGCTGAGCAACCACGACGGCACACCGATGGAAGTGGTGCTGTTCACGAATATCTCGAACGGTGCTGACGGGATCGTGGCGCGTCGCGGGATCGATTCGGTGGTGGATCTCCGTGGGATGCGTGTGGGGTTCAAGTTGCGCGCAACAAACCGGCTGATCCTGGCCGAGGCGCTTGCGCACCACGGGATGACGATCGATGACATCACGGTGGTGGATGTTTCGAACACCGGTGCCGAGCGGATGCTCGCGAACGGGAGTATCGACGCCGCGGTGATCTGGGAACCGGACCTGACGGAGCTGGCGGAGAGCATCGGTGGCAAGGTGATCCATCGGACGAGCGATCTCGAGAGCGTGGTTCTCGACACGATGGTGGCGCGGAGCGAGCTTGTGTCGGAGCGGAGCGAGGATTTCGAGCGGGTGCGGGATGTGTGGTTCGAGTTGTTGGAAGAGATCGATGAAGACCCGGAGTCGGTGTTCGAGACTGTGGGGGCTGCGTTGAGAGAAGATCCGGCGCGGCTTCAGCAGTACTGGGGCGGCCTGATTCCCGCGGAGCGTTCGCTGAACCGCCGGCTGCTCGGCGAGTTGTTCGAGAAGAATCTGGGTTCGGTATCGAAGCTGATGCGTCAGCCGCGGCCTCGTGGCATCCGTGCTGCGACGCTTTCGGAGGAGCGGGAGGGTGCGCGGTGAGTGGCTCTGCGCCCAAACCGATCCGTCGTGGTCCACGCCTGACCGTGGTGATCCTCCTTTCTGTGCTGGTTGTGGTTCTGGCGCGTGAATCGCTTGCGTTGTACAACGAGCTGGGTCATAGCCGCGAGATGCGGGATCAATCGCAGACGAACGCGAAGCGTTTCGCGGACGAGCTGGAATTCACGCTGGAGTCGCTTTTGGAGGCGGAGGCGGGGAGCGCGCTGCGCCGGGTGGTGCAGCAGAAGGCGCTGGCGGAGCATGTGCGTTCGATCGCGGTGATCGGTCGCAAGGACACGGTGATCGCGAGCAGCAACGCGCTGGAGGTTGGCTGGGAAATCGACGCGACTCCATACGGTGCCCGTCGGGCTGATATCGATCGAGTTCGGAGCAGCCGCGCGCGATTGGCGTTGAGTGCGGAGGGTGCCGAGCGTGGTTTGAGCACGGTGTACATCCCCCTGGAGGGCGCGGCGTACGGGCACGCGATCGCTCCGGCTGTCGCGATCCTGGATCTGGACATGTCGTCGGTGGAAGCGGCGGCGGCGGCGGGTACGCGCACGGCCATATTCTGGTCGCTCGTCACGATGGGTATGTTGACGGCGATGCTTGTGTTCGTGGTGCACCGCGTGGCGGTGGCACCGATCGCTCGTCTGCGCGACGCGATCATCCGTTGCGGTGAGTCCCGGAGTCCTCTGGAGATGCCCGATCTTCTGTGCAGCGAGATCGCCGACATCGCCGAGGCGATCCAGCGTGTGCTGATCGAGATGAACGAGCAGCGCTCCCGTTCGGAGACACTGGCACTGGTGGCGGAGCGGACGAAGAACGCTGTGACGATCACGGGACCGGAGGGCGAGATTGAGTGGGTGAACGACGCGTTCTGTGAGACGACCGGGTACACCCTCGGTGAGGTTCGCGGTCGGAAGCCGGGGGCGTTCCTTCAGGGCGAGGGGACGGACCCCCAGGTGGTCGATTTCATGCGGACTCGTCTGTCGAACGGGCAGGGTTTCCAGACGGAGATCCTGAACTTTCACAAGGACGGCACTCCGTTCTGGCTGACGATGGATGTGCGTCCGGTCCGGAACGAGAAGGGCGAGATACTGAAATTCATCGCGGTTCAGGAGGACATCACCTCTCGGAAGAACACCGAGATCGAGCTGCGCCGATACCGTGAGCTTTCGGACATTACCAGCCGCATCTCCGAGACCGGCGGGTGGGAAGTGGATCTGATCACGGGCCAGTTGACCTGGACGGATCAGACGAGGCGTATCCATGAGGTGGCCGACGACTACATGCCGACGATCGATGACGCGTTGAGTTTCTACCCGGACGGGGATCGTGAGAAGGTCAACGAGAGCATCGAGCGAGCGCGTGTGCACGGTGGGAACTGGGACATCGAATCACGGTTGATCACGGCGCGCGGTCGTGAGTTGTGGGTTCATAGCCGCGGTCGCGCGGTTCGCGAGAACGGGGAGATCGTGCGTCTTGTCGGCTCTTTCCGCGATATCACGAGGGAGAAGAACGCGCAGCGTGAGCGGGACGCGATGCTCGAGGAAGTGCACACCGCGAAGGAGGTCGCGGAGCGTCAGTCGGCGTACCTTGCTGCACAGGCGAGCGAGCTGGAGTCCGCTCGGGAGCAGGCGGTTGCTGCGAGCGCGGCGAAGACGGAGTTTCTGGCGAACATGAGCCACGAGATCCGCACCCCGATGACCGCGATCCTGGGCTTCGCCGATCTGCTGGGCGATACGACGCC
>CBFGVX010000041.1:0-27840 GCA_965652425.1 uncultured bacterium
CTGGCGGATAAACCGCCAGTGGCACCAGCGGAGCTTTGATCGTTGGAAGACTCCGGCCGCCCCCTCATCCGGTCGCTTGCGCGACCACCTTCTCCCGCGAGGGGAGAAGGAGCCGGAGCATCGGGGTTGTCGTACTGATTGGGGTAGATTCGGTGCAGATAGCGGAGGTTGGCGAGGTCGAAGATGGCTTTCTTCTCGGCCTGTCGCTTTTCTTCGGCGATGCGGTGTTCCTGCAGTTCGGCTTCGCGGAGTTCGCGGAACATGGTGCGGCAGTGGAGGAGTGTTTGCGTCGCTGACATGCGCTGGCGGTTGAGCTGTTGCGCCTGGGCGCGGTCTTTCTTGTCGTCGCCGGTGGGTTCGAGGTTCTGCATGCAGCGCTCGAGTGTTTCCAGCGCGGCGATCTGGATGCGGATCATGACCTGCTTGAGATCGGCGAGGGTGGGAGAGGACTGCGAGATGGTGGTGTGCATGGCGCGCTCCGGCGGGGGTGAAGGAGGGGGCGATGCGAAACATGCACGCCCTACGCCCTTACCCAGCGGCGGGCCCACTTGGCGCGCGCAGGGGTGGTAGATCCGGAGAGGTAGTGAGCGGATCCTCAGGAAATAGGGGGAGAAAAAAATTTGAAAAAGTTGGGTGGGCGCGGAATTTTGCGGCCCGATCGGCGCGCGCAAATGCGGACTTCTGAACCCGGTTTTGGGGGGGTTTGCAGCGCCTCGCGGGGCCTGCGACCGACTTTGTCGGTCTTGACCCCGGTACCCAAGTTGGGGCCCCGGCCCCCTCATCCGGTCCTGTGCTGAATCGCACAGGACCACCTTCTCCCGCGAGGGGAGAAGGAGGAAGAAGCACGGGTTGCCCTTCGGGTTATCCCGGGACACGGTGCAAACTCGCATAGCCGCCTGAGGAGGGCGGCCATGCCACCCCGCTCAGCTTTCCACCCACCACTTCTTGCCGTCGCGCTTCACGCGTCGGTACAGCGTGTCGCGTTCGACGGGTTCGAAGCCGGCTTCTCGGATGGCCTTCTGGAGGTCGAGGACCGTGACTTCCTGGTGGGTGCTCGCGCCGCCGACCTTGGTGATGTCGTACCAGACGACGGTGCCGTCGATGTCGTCGGCGCCGCTCTGGAGCATGACCTGGGCCATCTTGAGCGTCTGCATGATCCAGAACGCCTTGATGTGCGGGAAGTTGTCGAGCATCAGCCGCGCGACGGCGAGCGTGCGGTAGTTCTCCAGACCGGACGGGCCGGGCAGGTGTTCGAGTTCGCTGCCGTCGGGGAAGAACGGGAGCGGGATGAGGGTCTGGAAGTAGCCGCCGTCATCGGCGGTGATTTTGCCCTGCTCGCGCAGGCGCTCGGGGGACTCGACGCCGGGGCGGAGCAGCGACACGACGGGGATGTTGGCCTCCGAACCCTGTTCGGCTTCCTGATCGCCGCCGGCGAAGCCGTCGGCCTCGTCGCGGTTCCACTCGGGGCGCATGGGTTCGCCTTCGTAGCCGAGGCGGTGCAGCGCGCGGTCCTGAGCTCTTCGGAGCATGTCCATGTGGACGAGGCGCTCGCGGCGCTGCTCGATGTGGCCGTAGAGGATGGTGCAGTTGCTGTTGAGGCCGAGTTCGTGGGCGACGCGGTGGACATCGAGCCAGACATCGGAGCGGATTTTGCCCTTGTGGGTCTCATCGTGGACGCGGTCGTCGAAGACTTCGGCCCCGCCGCCGGGCAGCGAGCCGAGGCCGGCGGCCTTGAGTTCGCTGAGCACCCAGCGGATGCCCTCGACGCGGTCTTTGGCTTTGTACTTCCTTGCGATTTTGGCGAGGTGGACGACTTCGACGGCGGTGAAGGCCTTGAGGTGCAGGTCGGGCGCGACCTCCTTGATGGCCCGGAGCATGTCGGGGTAGTAGTCCCACGGGAGGTAGGGGTGCAGGCCGCCGACGATGTGCATCTCGGTCGCGCCGTTCTCGACGGCCTCGCGGGCCTGGGCGCGGATGTAGTCGAGGTCGCGGGTGTAGGCGCCGTCCTGATCCTTCTTGCGATAGAACTCGCAGAACTTGCACGAGAGCGCGCAGACATTTGAGTAGTTGAGGTGGCGGTTGATGTTGTAGTAGGCGATGCCGGGCGTGAGGCGACGCCGGACCGAATCGGCCATCTCGAGGACGGACCAGATGTCGGGCGTTGTGAAGAGCAGATCGCCGTCGTCGAGCGTGAGGCGCTCGCCCGCTTCGACCTTGGCGCGGATGGGGTCGAGGCGCGGGTCGGTGTGGGCGGGACCGGTGAGGCGGGGTTCGGGTTGGGCAGTGGCGGTGGTCATGGGGGGTCTTTCCGGGAGTCCAATTTTCAAATTGTATTGAAATCCGACGAGGGAATCGACCTTCTGGGGTGGTGAATTTGCATTGGTTATTGGGCCGGGGTTTTGGGCGGGTGTGCCGCGAGGTCGGGCTGTTCGGATCGGGCAACGGGTGCGAGGGATTCCGGCGGCGCACCCGGTTCAGGCGAGTGTGTATCGGATCGATCAGGGAGCAGCGGCGGGCGGCGCACGGATCCTGCGCTGCGCGGCTGCTGTACCGATACCCGGGAGGGCTGTGATGTTTGGGAAGCGGCGCAACAAGGAAGACGGCGGGGACGAGCGGTACGAGCACTCGGAAGCTGGCGGCACGCCGCTGGGCGGAGCCGAGTCGTCGCACGCGCCTGAGCCGAGCGAACCGGCGCGCCCGCTGTACGGGGGGGAGACATCGGGATCGACCCCTGCCGGTACGACGAGCGACGATGACTTTCTTGCCAATCTCGAAGCGGATCTGAATGCTGCGCTCGAGACGACTCCCGCGCCCGAACCGGTGAAGGCGGATGTCGCGATGCAGAGTGCGCCGGAGGAGCTGGCCGCGCAGCCCGAGGCCCCGAAAGATCGATCGAAGAAGCGGATCACGCGCGACGGGGATGAGATGCTGGGTCTGCTGTCGACGATCGAGTCGCAGCTCAGTGAGCTGCAGCGTCTGAAGGCGGACCGCGAGTCGCTGATCGACGATCTGGAGCAGGCGCGGCAGGACATCGATGCGCAGCGGGAGATCCTTTCGCAGCGCGAGATGAGCGTGCAGGCCCTTGAGAACGAGGCGCTGGAGAACCAGCGGATCACTGAGGGCATGCTGAGCGAAGCACGGCAGCGCGAGGAGGAGCTTGAAAGAGCCAAGGCCGCGTTCGAGGAGCAGCGCGCCAAGGTCGAGCAGCTCGAACAAACGCTCGGAGAGCGCAGCACGGAACTGGAATCGCGCGAGAGCGAGTTGAACCGTCGCTTTGAGGAATTGGAGTCGAGCGAGCGGGCCGCGGCGGATCGCGAGCGGGAGCTCCGGGAGCAGTTTGCGGGGGAGTACGAATCCCGGCTCAGCGAGCTGCAGCGCTCGCTTGATGCGGCACGCGGGGAGATCGAGTCGCTGCGGAGCGAGCTGGGCGACCGGGTGGCCGAGATCGAGCTTCTGCACGAGGACACCGATCGCCGGTTGGTCGATCAGGAGCGTACGCTGCGCGAGGAATTCGCTTCGCGACTCGAGAACGAGAAACAGAGCGTGGACGAGCGCGTGAGCCGGCTCGAAGGCGAACTGGCGGAATCACGCAAGGCGCTCGAAGAACAGAACATCGAGCGCGAGCGGATCGAGGGCGAGCGGGCCGAGGCCGCGGCGAAGCTGGAATCACTCCGCTCGGAGCTCGAATCGGCGCATCGCTCGCTCAGCGAGAGCGGCGAGGCGGCGGAGCAGGTACAGGCGGCTCGGTCTCGGATTGCAGAGCTTGAGGCGGAGATCGCTGGTTCTCAGCAGCGGCTCGGACAGGCGGAGCAGGAACTCACGCAGATGCGTGAACGGTGCGAGGGCGCCGAGTCACGCATCGCGGAGTTGAACGCTGCTCTGGAAGCCAAGCAGGCCGAACAGCCCGCCACGCCGGCTCAGCCGGGGATCGACCCTGCGGAGATCGCCAAGCGCGATCGGGCGATCGAGCTGCTGAAATCGAAACTGGATCAGGTGAGCACGCGATGCAAGCAGCTCGACGAGCAGCTCAAAGCCGCCCCCGCGGCGGCACCCGTCGGCGATGCGCAGGCCAATGCGCGAATGGATGCGATGCAGCAGAAGCTGCTGGCGCGCCAGCAGGAGCTGGATGTGATCGCGCACAAGCTCGATGCGCGTGAGAAGTCGCTCAAGCAGCGCGAGGGGGCGGGCGGCTCCGGAGCGCCCAAGTCTCTCTCTGGCGCGATGAGCGGCACGGAAGAAGAGCGGGAGGCGTTGCGCAAGGAATCCGAGCAGCTTTACATGCAGCGCGAGGCGCTGGCCGAGGCGAAGGCGGCGGTGGACCGGAGTGCGAAGAAAGTGGCGGCGAAAGCCGCGAAGGGCAAGGCGGTCAATGTCGTGCTGTCGGCGGTGGTAACGCTGGCGATCCTGGCGTTCGGGTCGTGGTATGTGGTGGGCGAGATCGCGAAGCCGGTGCATGTGGCGAGCGTGGAACTGGGCGCGGACCCTCAGGCGAACCCAACGCCGTCGCAGCTGGAGGCGTGGCAGGCGTATCACGAGGCGCTGCTGGAGGATCCGCAGTTCCACGAGCTTGCCGCACGCCGGCTCAAGGCGCGGGGGTACACGCAGTACGGCACGCCGAGCGATGTGCGGGAAATGGTGAGCAGCGGCCTGATCGCGATGGAGTCGAGTGTGGACGGTCGGATGACGCTGCTGTACACCGGAGAGGGCGCGGACCGCACGCAGCGGATCCTCGAGACCTTCAGCGGTGCGCTCTCGTCGTTCGCCAACGAGACCCGGGACCACCGCTACGACAGCGCGGCGACGGCGATCCTGGTTCCCGCGAGCATCGACCCGACGCCGATCGAGGATCCGCGGATGAACCTGTTCGCGATGGTGTTCGGCGGTGCCTGCGCGTTCGCGCTGTTCTCCTCGCTGGTGCTGTGGCGGCGCATGTCGAGGGACATCAGCGAATTCGATTCCCGGCTGAGCGACGACCTCGGTCTGCCCGTTGCGCCCGGTGGGACCGAGGCCGAGGGAGGCGCGTCGAGCGAGGGACGGCGGCTGATGTTCTGAAACTTGCTCGCGCACGACAACGCCCGGCGATTCGCCGGGCGCTGGTTGGCGTTCTTGAGTGTGCAGGTTCAGCCCATGCTGAGGATCATCTCGTCGGGGCGATCGAGGACGCGGGGGCCGTGGATCGAGAGACCGTCGACGGTTTCGATATCGATGTAATCGACACGGAAGGTGATGAAGCCCTCGCTGGCGCGGAAGTGGCGCACGATCTGCTGGGTACCGGCGCGGTCCTGATGGACGAGCGAGTATCGACCGTCGCGGACCGGCAGGTCGGTGCAGAAGAGGAAGGCGACCTGGGTTTCGGGGTGCACCCAGAGCTTGGCTTTGGCCGACAGCCCGTTGGCTGATGCGAAGTCGAAGACCTTCACGCCTTCGGCGAGGGCGACCTGCTGGAAGTCAGAGCCGAGTTCGGAGAGCAGCGCCTTGCCGAGGGCGATTTCGGTCTGCTCGACATAGGCCTGGTTGCGATCGAAGACATACGCCGCGACCCCGGTGAGGAGGACGGTGGTTGTGGCGAAGCCGATGCAGGCGGCGCGCCAGATGGTGGTCGAGTTGAACCATGCCCCGGCCTTGCTTCCGGTGGAGACGGCGTGCGCGGCGGCTGCGGCGTCGCCGGCGGTGAGGCCGAGGATGGCCTCGCGGACGGCGCTGAGCACCTTGAACTTGAGCCCCGCCGGCGGGTCGACCTCCGGGAGCAGATGGTCGGCGCTGGCGAATCGCTTCTGCTCGCGTCGGACCTGTGCCTGCACGGCGGGTGATGCGGCACGGAAGGCCGCTTCGAAATCGGCTCGTTCATCGGCATCGAGCATGCCGAGTGCGTCGAGCGATGCCATTTCAATCAATTCCTGTGTCGTCATGACGGGTACTCCTCCCCCACACTGCTTTCTCGGAGCCGCACCAGCGCCCTGCTGAGTGCGGATTTGATGGTGCCGAGTGGCACTCCGAGTTCCATACCGATCTGTTTCAGCGTCTGTCCTCCGAGGTACGCCCTCTTGACGACGGTCTGCTGAAGTTCCGGCAACATTTCTACTCTTCGTAAAACGGCGGCATAGCGTTCGTCTTGCTCCATGCCCACTATTGGTGCATCCGTGTCCGAGGGAGGGGTCCACCCTTCTTCGAGACGCGACGGACTGAGCCGCGAACGGAACCTGCGGAGCCGGTCGACCATGTGACGACGCGCGAGCAGCATGACCCATGTCACGAGCGCGGCCCTTTTCGGATCGAATCGGTCCGCGGTCCGCCAGAGACGCACGAAAACTTCCTGCACGACATCCTCGGCATCCGCCCTGGTCGGCATGGTCTGGTAGGCCATGCGATAGACGAGGGGCGCGAAGCGGTCATAGAGGTCACCGATGGCCTGCTCGTCGTCCGCGGCGACACGCTGCATCAGCAGCAGGTCCTGTTCCGGTGAGGGATCAGGCGTGCCGGGATTGGCAGAACCGGATTGGCTTGGGGCAGTGACCATGGAAACATCTGGACAAACTGACGAACAACACCCTATCTATATCCAAACAAAATTCAGTGAATCGTATCCTCTTATACGCATCGAGGACACTGAGGGATGCCTGAATCCCGTGGAAATGTCTCTCAAACCGGTACATTCGGCAGGTAAAGTTGATTCCTATTTTACAGAAGGAGAACGCCAATGGCGAGCCGATCAAAAAGATTCCGTATCGGATCGGTAAAGTTATGGATGGCAATCTGATGCGCACCGACTATATTTAGGGTGTTCACCTGCAGCATCGTGGGAACTCAAACATGGCCACGAACCTGAGAACTCGTCACAGCGGCTCGACCGGACAAGGTCCGGTGCGGAGTGTCGCTGCGAATCGAGGGTTCTCTCTGATCGACCTCATGGTCTCGCTGGCGGTGATCACGACCCTGCTCCTGATCCTGCTGCCTTCGCTTTCAAAGGCCCAGGAAGCCGCACGACGCGTCGGTTGTGCTTCGAACATGCGTCAGATCGGCATGGCGCTGCAGATGTACGCCTACGACTACGGCGACCGCCTGCCGACGAGCGTGTTTCTGACACCTGAAAACGAGCGGGATTACAGCCCGCAGGACACGATCTTCATTTATCTGTCCGGGCAGAGTGTCACCAACGACCGCCTCGAGACTTCTTCGTCAGACCAATGGGATGGGCTTGGGTTCCTTTACCATCTCGAATATCTGGACGGCGCTCAGGCGTTCTACTGCCCGAGTCACACCGGTGACCATGCCTTCGAGCACTATGTCGAACAGTTCGAGCAGCGGCGGTCGGATATCGCGACGAACTACCAGTACCGTTTGCCCACCGATATCCGGTACTTCTCGGATTACCGTTCCAGCACCACGCTGATGGCCGATGCGATGCGCACGCAGATGGACTACAACCATCTTGTGGGCAATTACATGTTCAAGGCCGATCTGAGCGTCAGCTGGTACAGCGACAGCGACGGTCGTCTGCTGGCGAGTCTGCCCGGTGACTTGACGAACCCGAACCACGCCGCCAACGCGCTTGAATCTGCCTGGGATCGCCTGGACAGCAAGGGTGTTGACGATTCCAGTTCGGGGCCGGGTGGCGGTGGCGGCGGGGGCAACCCGAGCGGACCGATCGCTGGCGGCACAGACTGATCCCCCGTGGATTCTCCTGCATCACGGTGGGCGTGCCGCGGCGTCGGAGGCAGTCCGATCGCCGCTCGTGCTATTGTGTTCGGTCCGGTAGACCGAATGGAACCCTCCTCAAGCAGAAGTGTCTGACGAGAATCCCCTCTGTCGGCACGATCACTTTCCATGCGAACGCGCTCCCTGATCGGATTTCTCTGTGCTCTGCTCCTGCTGACTGGAGCGGAACTTCGCGCTCAGGTCACGCCCGAGCGGCTGTACCACGGCGTGAACCAGGAGATCCCGGCGCGCGTGGAGATCCCCTCTGGTGTGTCCGGTCGCGCGGAGATCCACCTGATCCTTCCGGCGACGGGGCGGGTGGAGACGCGCTCGGCGGTCGATACGGGGCGGATCGATCTCGGGGCGATGTTCCCGCTGCTGTGGACGGAGCGTCGGCCGCGCGTGCGGTACGCGCAACTGGTGGTGGACGAACAGCGGATCGGCGCACCCATCGTCATTGAACCGCTGGTCACGCCGGATCGGGCGGAGGACCGCTTGACCTCGATGCTGCGCGCGGCGGCTCTCTTGGAAGACGCATCGGACAATCTCCGTTCGATCCTCGGGCTTCCTCTGCCAGCGCGACAGCGCCTGCGGGATGAGATCGCCGTAAGAGAAGCCGGCGAGCGGGTGTTCTCCGGTGTGCGGACCTGGGTGCTGCAGCGGGTGGTCTTCGAGACGAGCGCGGGAGAGCTTGAGATCGCGCTCAGGCCCGACGCGGCTCCGCGCACGGCGTTCCATTTCCTCTCACTGTGCAAGGGCGGCTTCTACGAGGGGACGATCTTCCATCGCGTGATCGAAGAGGATGCTCAGGGCAATCCGTTTCTGATTCAGGGCGGAGACCCGACGGGGACCGGTGTGGGCGGACCCGGCTTCGCGATCGATTTCGAGCCCTCCACACTGGAGCACGATTTCGGCGTGGTGTCGCTGGCGCGCTTGCCGGGCGATCCGAACTCGGGTGGATCGCAGTTCTTCATCTGCCTGAGCCGCGAGGGCTGCGCCCCGCTCGACGGGCAGTACACGGCGTTCGCGGAAGTGGTGCGCGGGGCCTCGACGATCCAGACGATCGCGGCGTTGCCGGTCGGCCCGATCGATCCGAGCGATGAGGATTCGCCGCGCGAGCGTCCGCTCGAGCCGCCGGTGATCACGGGAGTACGGGTCCTGGATGCCGGACCGAGACCGATCAAGCGGATTGAGATCGAAGACATCCCGCCGGTGCAGCGATAGCGCGGATCAGCCGTGCAGCTCGCGCCACTTCGTGACGGCCTCCGGTTCGCGCGGGTAGAACGGGGAGAGCGCGATCGCGGAGATCGGTTCGATGTCGTACGACGCTTCGAGGACTGCACTCGCATCGAACTCCGGGGCCAGGATCGAAAGTGAACCGTGGCAGAGTCTCGCATCGAGGGCATCCACAAACCGCGCATCGGCGATGAGGGCGGCACAGCCCGTCAGGTCGAGCCGGTCGGTGCGCTCCAGACCGGATGAGAGACGCTGCGATGGCGAACCGAACCGCTCGATCCAGACCGAATCGCGCTTCCACGCCAGGGCAACGGCGACCTGCCCCCGCTCGAACACGGCCGAGTCGCAGCGGCGCACCAGCGCGGCGGCGGTGGGCACGGCGATGCACTCGCAGGAATGGGTCAGAGCGAGCATCTTGGCGGTGGTCACCGCGATGCGAAGCGCGGTGAACCCGCCGGGACCGACCGACACCGCGACGCGTGAGAGGTCGGCCGGGCCGATGCCGGCCTGACGACATGCCTCGTCGATGGCGGGCATGAGCGCATCGTCGTGACGATCGCGCGGGCGCAGGGGCACGCTGGCCAGGATTTCAACGGATTGACAGGAGCGGCGGCCCACGGCGACCGCGGGCCACTGCCCCGCCGCGGAGGACGGGTTGGAGGTCTCGATGGCGAGCGTGATGGAGTCTTGGGCTGCGGCCATGCGTGGGGGCAGTGTATCGGGAGCGTGAACGGGTCCGAGGCGGTCTCCCAAAGAGGTTTCGTGGGCGTTGGTTCTCGGGGGCGGGTACCCTGATGATGCGAGGCCCCTGCCGCGACCGGAGGAACCCCATGAACGAGCAAGACCGCCCTGACGCCTCACCGAGCAGCGAATCGACACCACCTGCGGCGGCGTCGATGGACGAGCGGCTGAAGACCGATCGGCCTTCGAAACACGGGCTGCCCCCGGATTTCGGAGTCGAGCAGCCCGTCATGAAAATCCGACCGTCATTCTTTCGGGCCAAGCCGATCCGGGTGCTCGTGCTGTTCCTGGTGCCTCTGATCGCCGCGGCGGTCGCCACCTGGCTTGTCGGAGAAGGCGGCGGATTCGGGCGCGGAGCGATGGTGCTGGGTATCGCGGCGGTGGTCTGCTGGGTGCCGATGGCGGCGTGGTGGTTCATCGCCACGCGCAGCAAGGGGCTGGAGATCACCAACAAACGAACGATCGAGCGGCGCGGGCTGCTGAGCAAATCGACCGACGAGGTGCTGCATGATCATGTGCGCAATGTGAAGGTCGATCAGAGCTTCTACCAGCGCATCGTGAAGATCGGGAAGATCGGGATCGCCAGTTCCGGGTCCGACGATACCGAGATCATCATGGAAGACCTGCCCGACCCGCAGAAGATCCGCGAGATCATCGATCTGTATCGGCCTCTGGACTGACGACGGATGCGGGTCGAACGATCGGCTGCGGCTTGAGATAGGTCAGCGATCGCCAGAGCCATTCGAGCGGGCCCATGCGGAACCGGCTGAGCCAGAGCGGGCTGATCGTCAGTTGGAGCATCCACACGCCGCCGACGATCAGCAGCAGCTCCGACCGCGACATGGAGCCGTAGTACCCGAGGCCCCAGCCGTAGAAGATGAACGCGGCGATCACCGACTGCATGAGGTAGTTCGTGAACGCCATGCGACCCACGGCGGCCAGCCCGGCGCGCAGCTTCGAGAGTGCGCCGGACTTGCAGACCAGCATGACGAGGCCGACCCACGCGAGCGCGATGCCGACGCTGCCGAAGTAGTTGAACGCGCCGTTGACGCCGAGCGCCTTGAGTGGATCGAAATCTGTGGCGTGCATCATGGAAACGCCGCCGAGGACGAGCGGCACGCCGGTGAGCAGGCCCGCGCCGATCATGATCGCGTAAAAGCGGGTGGAGCGGGCGGCGCTGAAGACCCCCCACTTATAGAGAGCCATTCCGATGAGCATCATCGCTGCGATGCGCCAGATGCCCCAGACAAAGAGCATGAAGGTCTGCATCATGATCACGATCGGAGCCATATACGCCGCGCGATCGCCGAACGACCCCAGCATGGCCGCTCGTTCTTCGGCGAGCGCCTCAGCGTCGGGGTAGAAGCCGGCGGCCATTTCGGGCCACTCCTTCACCGCCCACTCGACACCGGCTTCCGCTTCCGCGCGAGCGAATTCAAAGCCGAACTGCATCAGCACGCCGAAGATTGACGAGATCGGCAGCAACGCCGCGGCGATGATGAGCAGGAACAGCGGTCGCAGCCGGAACAGCGGATAGACCATCATGCCGATGAGCGCGTAGGCGACAAGAATGTCGCCGTGCCAGATGAGGTACGCGTGCAGCATGCCGATGAGCAGCAGCCAGCCCATGCGCCGGTAGTGCACCCCGGCGGCGGTGCCACGGCGCTCAATGATGCGCTCGGCGAAGAGAACGATCCCCGCCCCGAACAGCATGGAGAAGATGGACATCATCTTCTGCTCGAAGAACAGATGGCTCAGCAGCCAGGCCCAGTAGTCCGCGCCTTCGAAGCCACCTTCAAGGGTCGGCGTGTAGTAGGCGAACTGGCTGTAGGCAAAGGTTGGGATGTTCATCACGAAGATGCCCAGCAGCGCAACGCCGCGCAGGACATCGATCGAATTGATGCGCCCCGATTCCCCTACCGGGCTGAGGGGGCTGCTGGGTTCAATGCGCTGCGGATCCATCGGACGACCTCCTCCGTCTCGGACAGGTCGGGCAGGAACGCGTCGGCGTGCGACAGGTCCTCCCGACCGTGCCTCCCGGTCCCCACCGCGAGCACGCGGCAACCATGGGCCCGGGCGCAGGATACATCGTGGGGCGTATCACCGATGATGAGGATTTGCTCGCCCCGGATTTCGCGCTTGAAGCGTTCCATGAACCGGGTGATGCCCACCTCCGGCAGGTGCTCGCGCGCGGGCGGGTCGTGCGGCGAGTCGCTGCCCCAGACCGCGACGGCGAAGCGATCCGGATCGATCCCGGCGGCCCTGAGCTTGATCACCCCGGTATCGGGGTAGTTCCCGGTGAGCAGCCCGAGCGTGAACGAGCCATCGGCTTCCAGAGCGTCCAGCAGCTGCGGCACTCCTGGGCAGGGCTGGGCCATGCCGGGACGCACCACGAGTTCGCTCAGGTGCTTGCGATAGCCCGCCCGGAAGGCCTCGATGGCTTCGACGGTGACTTGTTGATCGTGGGCAACCAGCAGGTCGGCGATGATCAAGGGGTCGAGCCGACCGGCATACTCCACGCGATGCTCATCGAAGCCATCGCCGTACGCCTCGCGTCCGGCCAGGCCCATCGCCTGTATTCCGGTGCGGCTGGTGGTGATCAGCGTGGCGTCGACATCAAAGAGGATCAGCATGGGGGTATGCCCTTTTCGCAGCGGGTCCGGATCGTAGCGGGTTCCGCACCGGTTATCCCGATCACGCAAAAAGCTGTCGCAAACGCAACGGAATTGACACAATTTCGGACCTTGGCATTGACCGGCGGGCGGATGCGGTCAACATTCAGTGATCGCACGGGTTTCTCCGGGCCGCACGCTGGGACCGACCTCCCACCGGCCAAACTCTCTCCTCCCGCGCCGCACCGAATCGGATTGTTCCCCCACGATCGTTTCCCACAGTGGTAAGCGACGGATTTGCCGCATCGCTCGGGAAGGGCACGGACGCTTTGCCTCCAACTGGTTTCAACAACGACCGCGAACGGGTGCTGGATGCGACGAACATCGTCGACCTGATCGGCGAGCAACTCCGCCTGGTGCCGAAGGGGCGCGAGTTCGTCTGCCTCTGCCCGTTCCACGACGACTCCAAGCCGTCGATGTATGTCGTTCCCCACAAGCAGATCTACCACTGCTTCGCCTGCGGGGCCGGGGGCAACGCCCTCGACTTCACGATGAACTACCACGCGATGGGGTTCGTCGAGGCCCTCAAGCATCTGGCCGACCGGGCGGGCGTGGAGCTGACGCCGTGGAAAGGCGGAGCAGGTGGCCAGGACGAGCGGGAGACCTCCGGCACCTCCAAGGAGGAACTGCTGAAGGCCAACGCCTTCGCGCTATCCTTCTATAGAACCATCCTGCGCCACCCCCAGCACGGCGCGGTCGCGCGCCAGATCGCCGAGCAGCGCGGGCTGTCCGGCGACATCGCCGAGCGCTTCCAGATCGGCGCGGCCCCCGACCGCTTCGACGGGCTGCTCGCGGCGATCCAGTCCAAGTCCCTCCGCCCCCAGCCATTTGTCGAACTCGGCCTGCTCAAGACCAGAGAAAGCGGCGGCCACTACGACGCGTTGCGCAACCGCCTGATTTTTCCCATCCTTGACCAGATGGGACGGCCCATCGCCTTCGGCGGGCGGATCATCAACCCCGACGACACGCCGAAGTACCTGAACAGTCCGGAAACCAAGCTGTTCCACAAGTCCTCGACGCTCTACGGCATGCACGCCGCGTTCCAGGCCATCAAGCGCGAGCGGGTCGCGATCATCACCGAGGGCTACACCGATGTGATCGCCTGCCACCGGGCGGGCATCGAGCATGTCGTCGCGACGCTCGGCACCGCCCTCACCCCCAAGCACGCCTCCATCCTCAAGCGCATCGCCGATACGGTCGTCCTGCTGTTCGACGGCGACGAGGCCGGCCAGCGTGCGGCGGACCGCGCGATCGAAGTGTTCTTCAAGGAACCGATCGATGTGAAGATCGCCGTGCTCCCCGGAGGCCAGGACCCCGACGACCTGCTCAAACACGAAGACGGCGCGGAATTGTTCGCCGAGATGATCGACGCCGCCGAAGACGCGATGGCCTTCCGGTTCGAGCGGCTGGAAGCCAAGCTCAGCGCGAGCGGCGCACACGCGGGAAGCGAAGCGCGGGCCAGAGTCGTGGAAGAAGAACTCACGCGACTGGTCGATCTCGGGCTCAACGATCTGACGCCGGTCCGCCGCCAGACCATGCTCAAGAAGCTCGCATCGATCGCCAAGGTCGAGCCGCGCGTCATGCTCGATCAGGCCGAGCAGTTCGGACGGAAGCGTCGCCCGGCACGCGCGCCTTCCGCACTCGGGTCCGCACAATCCGATTCGCCGGATAGCGATGGGGAGAACGCCGCGATCGCCCCCAAAACCCCAGCCGATCACGCCCTTGCCTGCCTCCTCCTGGAGCCCAAGCTGCCCGAGCTGCTCAGGTCCGGCGCATTATCCGCGCGAGGGGCTAGCAGATCGGGGGGTGAAATACAAGGATTTTTTTCCGATTTTGTGAATGATTTGGTGCTTCTGCGGGATTCTGAGGCATACTGTTCAGATCGAGTCAAGCGGTTCGCACACCGCCTGCTCGATGCAATCATCCCGGACGCTCACACCCCCGGGTCCGCCGCATCCTCAGATCAGGTGCCGGACCGAATCTCTCCCCCCTGTGACGACCCGGATGATCGGCGGATTCTCAGCGGATTGACCGCATCGCTGAGCGTGAGTCTGAAGGGTGACCCCGAACGGCTCATGGCTCTGTGGTGTGATTGTGTCCGAGCGCTCCGCCGGAGCCAGGTGATCGCACGCCCTTCTGCCTCCGGAATTCCCGACGGCCGAATGGGCAACGCTGCGTCTGCGGCGGGCCGCCCGGCCGACAACCGAGACACATCACGCGAATCGCTCGAAGCGATCCGCAAACTGCATCAGGAGCTTGGCGGCAACCCGCTGGCCATGCCCCGTCCACCGGCCTGAACCGGCCATCCCCGCCGGGGTCATCCCCCTCGCGGTTCATCTGTACCACCTCCCGGGCCTCGGCCCGGTCCATCCCGACCCCACTCTTCGCCGCTGGCGGCCACTCTCCTCCCCTGACCCGGCCCCCAGCGAAATCCCGGAGACCCACGCATGCTCGAACAACTCCACCCCGCTCTCGAAGAACTGATCGATCTCGGCAAGAAACGAAAATGGCTTGCCTACGACGAACTCAACAACACCCTGCCCGATGAGCTCATCGACCCCGATCGCATCGATGATGTGCTCATCATTCTGGACGACCACGCCATCGAACTGGTCGACGAGCGGGAATTCCGCGCCCGGCGCTGGCGCGAGAGTCGCAAGCGCGGCAAGGCCGATAGCGAGCTGATGCCCGAGGCCAAGGCCGACAAGCTCCCGGCCGTCCGCAAGCAGATCCAGGCCATCGAGATCCTCATCGATCCGGCCAAGCTCGAAGAAGCCGCCATCACGGGCGAGGAGATCGACACCTCCGCCGTGCAGGCCGATCCGAGCATCAAGAAGATCGACGACCCGGTCCGCATGTACCTCACCCAGATGGGCACGATCCCCCTGCTCACGCGGGACGAAGAGATCCGCCTGGCCAAGAAGATCGAGACGACCCGGATGATCTTCCGTCGGCGGTGTCTGGAGTCGGACTGCGCCGTCGCCGAGGCCGTGAAGACCCTCGAGCAGGTCCACGCCGGCGACCTGCCCTTCGACCGCACCATGAAGGTCTCGACCGCCGAGGAGAACGCAAAGGAGAAGATCGCCGCACGAATCCCCTACAACATCGAGACGGTCAAGCGGCTGCTCGAACTCAACCGCGACGACTGGGACACGCGCGACGCCCTGCTCGACGAGCTCGAGATCGAGGGCTGCGACACCGAGAAGGTCGAGGCCAAGCTCGACGAGGTCGAGACTCGCATGGCCGAGCGCCGTCGCAAGCTCGCGACGCTCATCGAGGAGTGCTCGCTGCGCACCAGCCGCATCGCCCCGCTGCACAAGAAGCTGCGTTCGATCAACGCGAAGATGATCGAGATCGAGAAGGAGCTCAAGAAGGCCGAGCGCTACCCCAACCGCTTCGATCCCGAAGATGTGATCGTGATGGAAGAGGAACTCGCCGGGCTTCGCAGTCTGGTCCTCGAAGAGCCGGCGGACCTCAAGGCCCGAGTCGAGCTGCTCGACACGGTCTTCTGGGAGTACGAGCAGGCCAAGCGTGACCTCTCGGCGGGCAACCTCCGTCTGGTGGTCTCGATCGCCAAGAAGTACCGCAACCGCGGGCTGTCGTTCCTGGACATCATCCAGGAGGGCAACACCGGCCTGATGCGCGCCGTCGACAAGTACGAGTACAAGCGCGGCTACAAGTTCTCGACCTACGCCACCTGGTGGATCCGTCAGGCCATCACCCGCGCCATCGCGGACCACGCCCGCACGATCCGCATCCCGGTGCACATGATCGAGACGATGAGCAAGCTGCGCAACATCCAGAAGCAGCTGCTCCAGAAGCTCGGCCACGAGCCGACCATCGAGGAGCTCGCCGACTCTGCCGGCATGAGCGTCGCCGAGGTCCGCCGGGTCATGAAGATCAGCCGCCACCCGATCTCGCTCGACCGCCCGGTCGGCGAGAGCGAGGACTCGTTCTTCGGCGACTTCATCGAGGACGAGCGTCAGGAGGCCCCCTCCAGCCAGGCCGCGAGCGACCTGCTCAAGACCGACATCGAGAAGGCACTGCTCACGCTCACCTACCGCGAGCGCGAGATCATCAAGCTCCGCTACGGCATCGGCGACGGGTACACCTACACCCTCGAAGAGGTCGGGCGCATCTTCAAGGTCACGCGCGAGCGCGTCCGCCAGGTTGAGGCCAAGGCCATCCGCAAGCTGCAGCACCCGGTCCGGGCGCGCAAGCTGTCGGGCCATCTTGAGATCATGGGCGCAGAGAAAGAGTGACCCTTCTTCCCTGAACTTCCATTCGCCGCCCCGGCCCGACCGGGGCGGTTTTTCGTTGCTCCATCGCCGGGCGTACACTAGTCCTTCTTACCCACCTTTCCCAAGACTTCAGACTTCCCAGCACCCGAAAGCCCCGACATGCCCAGCCGCTACCGCGACCGACTCATCAAGCACCTTCAGCATGACCGTTACGAACCCTCGACCACCGGCCAGCTCGCCGACGATCTCGGCATCGGACCCGACGAGCGCGAGGAGTTCATTCAGGCCGTTGAGATCCTCGAGGAAAACGGGGAAATCGTGTTCGTGGGGCACGACAACGCCGTCGCCCTGCCGCAGGTGGCCTCGGAGATCACCGGCTCGTTCCGCTCGCACCCCAAGGGCTTCGGATTCATCCTGCCCGACGAGGTGTCGCGTGAGGGCGACCTGTTCGTGCCGCCGGGCCAGACGATGGAAGCGCTCAGCGGCGACCGGGTCCGCGCCCAGGTCTACAAGAGCGGGCGTCGTCCTGAGCCGGGCAAGTCGGCCTATGTCGCGCGTGTGGTGGAGATCCTCGAACGCAAGCAGTCGAACTTCACGGGCAATGTCTATCGCGACAAGGGCTTGTGGTGGGCCAACACCGACGGCAAGGTGCTCCCCGAGCCGATCGTGCTGCGCGATGCCGAGAGCAAGAATGTCAAAGAGGGCGACAAGGTCGTTTTCGAGATCCTGCACTACCCCGAGGGAGACATGTTCGGGGAGGGCGTGGTCACCAAGGTGCTCGGCGAGGCGGGCAAGCCCAATGTCGAGACCCAGGCGGTCATCGCCGCGCACAACCTGCCCGGCGAGTTCCCCGACGAGGTGATGAACGAGGCGCGGGAGATCACACGGGCCTTCGATCGCGAGCTGGACCCGTACCTCAAGGGCGAGAAGTCCTTCGATCGCGCTGAGCGCTACGACCTGCGCGATGCGTTCATCTGCACCATCGACCCGCCCGACGCCAAGGACTACGACGACGCGATCAGCATCGAGCGGATGGACAAGATCACCGGGGGCGGCCCGGGATGGCGGCTGGGCGTGCACATCGCCGATGTCGCGCACTTCATCCGCCAGGGCAAGGCCATCGACACCGAGGCCGCCGAACGCGGCAACAGCTGCTACCTGCCGCGCCTCGTGATCCCGATGCTCCCGGAGATGATCTCCAACGGCATCTGCTCGCTCAGCGAGGGGGTCCCCCGCTACTGCAAGAGCGTCTTTCTCGACTACGACGACCACGGCAATGTGCGTGGGCAGTCGTTCGCCGCGACCGTGATCGACTCGGCCAAGCGGATGACCTATCTCGAAGCCCAGGCGCTGATCGACGGCGACCTCGAAGAGGCCCGCAAGCATTCGAAGACCGACACCGAGCACAGCGAGAAGCTCATCCGCACGGTCAAGGAGATGAACACGCTGGCGCGACGGATCTGGCGCCGTCGCCACGAGGCGGGCATGATCCACCTCGACCTGCCCGAGGTCGAACTGATCTACGACGACGAAGGGCACATGATCGACGCGGAGCCCGAAGACGACGCATACACCCACACGATCATCGAGATGTTCATGGTCGAGGCCAACGAGGCCCTCGCGCGACTGTTCGAGGACCTGAACATCCCGATCCTGCGCCGGGTCCACCCCGAGCCGGTCCCGGGTCAGCAGGAGAACCTCAGCGAGTTCGTCAAGGTCGCCGGCTACCGGATCCCCAAGGCCCCGACGCGCGAGGACCTCCAGTCACTGCTCGACGCGACCAAGGACAGCCCCGCGGCACCCGCGGTGCACATGGCGGTGCTGCGCACGCTGACGCGAGCTGAGTACTCGCCGGCTCTGATCGGCCACTTCGCGCTGGCGTCCAGCGGCTACGCGCACTTCACCAGCCCGATCCGGCGCTACCCCGACCTGACCGTGCACCGCTCGCTCACGAAGTACCTCGAACTGACCGCCAACGGCACGAAGACGCCCAAGGGCGACAAGGAGCGCGATGCGCTGGCCAAGAAACTGCGCGAGTCCGATGCCTGCCCCGATGAGGCGACGCTCAAGCAGGTCGCGGCGGTCTGCAACCGCACCGAAGAACGCGCGACCGGCGCCGAGCGCGAACTGCGCCAGTTCCTCGTCCTGCAGTTCCTCGAGCGCGAGCACCTCGGCGACTCGATGCCCGGGGTCGTTACCGGTGTCTCGCCCGCGGGCGTGTTCGTCCGGCTGGACAAATACCTCGCCGAGGGCATGTGCAAGGCCGATGAACTGCCCGTCGGCGGCGAGGACGACCAGAAGAAGAAAGGCGGCAAGAACTTCTACAAGAAGGCCGTCTGGCGCATCGACAAGAAGAGCGGCGCGCTCGTCGAGATCAACTCCGGCCGATCGTTCGCGATGGGTGACCGCGTGGAAGTCACCATCGCCGAAGTGAACCTCGCCTCCCGCCAGCTCGACCTCCTGATCACCGACGGCTCGAAGCGCGATGTCGGCAAGATCAAGAAGGTGGACGCCAAGAAGCGCGACTACGCCGGGCTGCACGGCGACGCGGCATCGCCGCAGGGGCTCGCCGCGGGACTGCGGATCGGCGAGGTCGAGCCGATGAAGCCGAAGAAGACCGGCGCGGAGAAGCGCGCCCAGCGCAGCAAGTCGCGCGACAAGCGCAAGGGCGACTTCCGCGACAAGAAGAAGGACAAGGGCAAGCGTCAGTAAATGCTATTGTGTAACCTGAGTCCGCCAATCACCGCCTTGACACGGATGAGCGATGTTCAACTTACTAATGTTTGATGTCGACTGGAATCAACCCAATAACACAGTTCCTGCAGAAAGAGCACTTGAGTACACGGACGTCGATGTTCTCCAACAATTTCAAGGTGATGACGGCAGGTTACTTCTAGATCAACTCACACGGCTGCCCTGCTTGTTCTGCGGAGAGGGTACAGCAGATGAACTCGTCTACGTCGGGCAAATTGTTCAAGCGCGGCAAGTTCGAAACGAAATCGTGATTAGCCCTGTTATTGATCGATCGATACCACCGCTTCGGAACAGCATGCTCTATGAGAACCGCGCAGAACTTGGTATGCCAAGAGAGTTTGAATTTTCGCGAAATCACTGGGCCGTCAAAAACGTTGACCTATACCGCTTCCTATATCGCAACGCAATCCCGCGTCGCCCACAACCAACTGCCTTTCAAATACACGAACACGAAGCCATCGACCCTGCCTTAGCGTCCGCAATGATGCCTTTCGACGCTGCATTTGATGATGTCTACGCCACAATTCGAGAGGCTTCTGAAGCTGCTGGACTCAGATGCAACCGGGCCGATGACATTTGGGAACACCAAACCATTATTCAGGATGTAGTTTCGCTAATCAATCGATCTAGGATCGTGGTATGTGATTGTACCCGAAGAAATCCAAATGTTTTTTACGAGATCGGCATCGCGCACACTCTAGGTCGAGAGGTCATTTTGATCACCCAAAATCCTCACGACATCCCGTTTGACATCCAGCAGTTCAGATACATCCACTATCTCAACAATGCTGAGGGCCGCACTAGGCTAGCAGAAGCCCTAGCCAACCGGATGCAAACAATCATCGCTCGCTGATGCGCGCAGATCATCGCATCTTAGTATCCCACCCATGCGACAATGCCAGTGACAAGGGCAATCGCCAGTAGCACAGCGGATCGGAGGGCAATGCGATGGGCCAGCTCCTGGACCGGATCGATGCGAGGGTAACACGCTGGATGGACCGTACCGGCCATCCGATCGAGCGCTGGCTGCTCGGTGTGCTCTTCGTCTGGTTCGGGACGCTCAAGATCGTCGGTCAGACCAGCGCCACCTCGATCATCGCCAAAACGATCTATGTGGGCTCGCCGGAATTCATGGTCCCGCTGCTGGGGTTCTGGGAAGTGGCGATCGGCCTGTGCCTGATGTTCTCACCCCTGCTGCGCCTTGCCATCGCGCTGATGCTCATCCGCCTTCCCGGCACGCTCCTCGCGCTGGTGCTTCGGTACGACGAGTGTTTCGCGGGCTCGATCTTCACCCCGACCATCCAGGGCCAGTACCTGCTCAAGGACGCGGCGTTGCTCGGCGCAGCGCTGGTCCTCGGCGCGACCGTGCGACACCATCGCGGCCGAAAGTGAACCTCGGCGATCAGCGCCCGAGCTGCACTCGGAACGCGTACACGATCTGCTTCTGGTCGTTGCGCCCCATGTTGTCGTCGGTCACGATGAGCACGAGCCGCCCACCCCGCCGATCCGCGATGCGAGGCCCGATGGCGATGCCCTCGACATTCTCCGGGTGATCGAGCCCCCAGGCCGAGAGATCGACAGCCGCGAAATCGATGACCGGTCGCTTATTGAGCGCCGGCAGCGTCGTTCCGGGTTCCTCTTCCGCCGAACCGTCGAGAGCGAAGACGCGGGCGCGATTGCCCGATCCGGGCTGGAACGCCCGCTCCAATGAAAGGAACAGCTTGGGATCGCGCGGCTGGGCATCGGGCAACGCGGACAGACCCACCAGCGTGTTCATCGCCTCCGGGGCCTCGTCTGAGAGATCGAAGTCCGCCGGCAGTGGCTCGCAGCGGTACCCGTAACTTCTCAGGTATTCCCCGGTCGACGCGCGGTAGACCAGCACGCGCGAAAGGCCGCCCCGATCGGGGCCGGACGGTTCGCCGTCGATGGTCAGCGGGGCTTCGAGCCCGGCCCAGATCTCGTCCCCGTAGCGATCGGGGTGCACCGCGCTGGCCTCCAGAGCCAGATTGAACCGGTAGTGGTCGGTGACCTCGGACGGGATTTCCAGAACGCGGACCTCGGCGCTTCGCATGTTTTCGATGGCGATGGCCGGCGGCTTCTCGTAGATCCAGATCCGCTCGTGGTCGCCGAAGGAACTCCGCCGGATCGCGATGCTCTCCGCGTCGTTGGCCTGCGCCGGGACCGGCCACTCGCGCCCGAGCCACGCTTCGAACGGCCCGGCCACCCACGCCCGACCCGAGCTTTCGGATCTCGGATCGAAACTGGTCCGAAGCGTGTAGGCGATGGGGCTGTCCGGGCGATCGCTGACGACAAGCCACGACTGGGCGACGGGGTCGTAGGCGATGCCGCTGAGTCCGCCCACGGGGTTGCCGGTCATGGGATGCACGGATGGGATCTCGGAAACGCCTAGAAGTTGATAGGCATAAAGTCCGTTGCCGGTCACCCGATCCGAGGAGGAGCACCCCCCCATCCCCAGACCCAAGGCCAGTAGTAGCAGCGATATCGCCCACTTGAAAACAGGCATTGCGCCTCGGCAGGCGGGCTTTCGGGTCATGGTCAGCATTGCGGTCATCCCCCCCTCGACGCCATGGATGGATCGAGGCATTCCCAAGGAAAATTCGAAGGTATCAGTTCCGGACGGTCGTTGAGCCAGCCGACCAGCCATTCATAGGCATCGATCAGCCGTGGGCCCGGGCGGTTGAACATCTGGTTGCCGTCGACGATGGCGACCTGGCCCTGCTGAACGGCCTTCAGGTTTGAGAACCATGGTTTTTCGAGCAGTTTCGCGGTTTCGGCATGGGCTTCACGCAGGTTGAGGCCGCAGGGGCAGACGATGACCCTGTCCCAGCCCCCGGTGCCACCGGGGCCACTGCGTTCCACGGCTTCGATGGCCTCGATCGGAACGGAGACGCTTTTCCCAGCCCGCCGAGAGGCCTGCTGGGGGCCGATTCCCTGTCCGGAACCGGGTATTGGCTCGGTGGGGTTGAGCGGATGGCTGCCGCCGGCTCGCTCGATGAGCTGGGGGGTCCAGTGCCCGGCACAGAACAGCGGATCGGTCCATTCCAGGAACAGCACGGTCTGGAGCGGGCCGAAGCTGGTGACGAAATCGCTGGCTCGGTAGTAACGGGCGCGGAGTTCCACCAGTTCCTGGCGAGCCAGATCGGGGCAACCGAGGGCTTGGCCGACGGCGAGGATGTCGTCGAATACCCCCTCCAGCGTCTGGGGATTGAGACTCAGAATTCGCGGCTCTGCGCCGGAATCATCGGCGATCTGCTTCGCGGCACCCCGGACGGTGTTCAGGTCGATCGAGCAGACCGAGCAGAGGTCCTGGGTGATGATCAGATCTGGTTTGAGTTCTCGCAGCCGCGCCACATCGAGGTGGTACAAACTCGCGGCATCGCCTTCGGACAGCGCTTCGCGGACCTGTTGGTCCACGCGGCGTGCGGCGTCGGGGGCCGATGCTTCGAACACGGTTTTCTGAGCGGTGAGCACTTCGGTGTGCTCCAGTCCGGTCGGCCAGTCGCATTCGTGCGATCGTCCGACCAGGCGATCGGCTGCGCCGAGGAGGCCGACGATCTCGGTGGCCGAGGGCAGGAGACTGACGACACGCCGGGGCGGCGGGAAGGATTCGGATGAAGGAAGCGGGGCTGAGGACATGGCTGGTGCATGCTATCCGCGGCGGGACGGGTGCAGCAGCGGGAAATCCGGGCGAAGCGAGCGTGATTTTGCCGATTCAGAGTCTTTCGCGCACCAGCGCGAATGCGGGTATGTTGCCGTCCGGCAACGCCGGGCGGGAGCGTCCCGGCGAGCGAGGAGTGCGAATGCTGAAGATGACGGATTCATCGCCCAAGTCTGTGACCCATCGCCTGACGGGCGCGGCCGCGCTGGCCCTTTTGGCCGGATCGATGCTCGCGGTTCCGGTCGCGAGCGCCCAGAGCCGGCCCTCGCCACAACAGAACGAGCGTCAGGCGTGGGAGCTTGAGGAGGACGCCGCGGAGCGGAACCGGCTCTTTCAGGAACGCCTGCGTTCACAGTACGGGGAGCGCAAGCGGCTTCTGGACAACCTGAAGGCGATGGACCCCGAATCGCTTACCGAAGCCCAGCGCAGCCAGATGGAGTCGCTGCAGAGGGCTCTCGACGAGATGGAGGCGGCGGGATTCGTCCCCGACGATGCCGGAGAAAATCTTGAAGTTCGACAGGACGGGGCGATGGGCTTCCGGGTCGAGAACCCGGACGAGATGATCAACCTGGATTTCAGCGAGCCGGTGTCACTCAGCGCGTTCGTCGACTTCATCTCGCGCACGCTGCAGGTGAACATCACGATCGCGGCGGGCGTGAACGATGAGCCGATCACCTTCAAAGCACCGGTGCAGGTCCGGGCCGGCGATCTGCCCCTGCTGCTCTCGACGCTGCTGTCGGACCGGCAGGCGGCGATGGTGCAGGGCGAACTGGGCTGGTACCGGATCGTGACCGAGGACCGCGTTCCCGTGAATGTCGGAGACGACGGGCTGTCGACGACGCGCATCGTGCCGACGCCGATGATCCGGCCCCAGTCCTTGCAGCAGGTTCTGACGGAGACCTTCCCGCCGAACACGCTGAAGATCAGCCCCGTCGATGAACTCGGCGTGGTGGTGCTGACGGGCGGTTCGGCGCAGCTCAGACAGGCCGAGCGGTTCATCGAACGGATCGTGAACGAACGCGCCTCGCTGACGCTGCACCGACTGCCGCTCAAAAATGTGTCTGCGGACTTCGCTCGCCAGCGGATCATCGATCTGGATGGTGTGGTGAACCAGACGGCGACTCCCCGTCCCACTCCCCAGGGGGGACAGACCCAGGCACCGTCGGGCAGTCTGACGAACCTCGGCTCGTTCCTGTATGTCGATGCGGGCAACGCGCTGCTCTTCCGCGGATCCGAACGCGATTTCCAGAAGGTGAAGGAGCTTGCGGCGGTGGTGGACATCGTCTCGCCGCTGGTCGCCAAGCGGTATGTCGCGGGTTCGCTGGCGACCCAAGTCGCGAAGGCGGGCGAGCAGCTCGGCCTCGGCACGGTAACGAGCGCCGAGGACGGCGCTTCGCAGTTCACGCCCGGTCGCCAGAACCTGACGGCGATGGGCGTGGGCCAGCAGACCACACCATCGCAGTTCGGCAGTTCCCGCTTCGTCGTGGACCCGCAGTCCGGATCGTTCGTGTACCACGGCACGCCCGAGCAGCAGGAGCGAGTGCAGGAACTCGTCGACGATTTCCGGTCGCAGGCGATCGACACGGGCGTTGAGATCCGCATTTACAAGCTCACCTACGCGTCTGCAGGCGGCGATTCGTCTGCTGGCGGAAACACATCCCGGACCGGCGGGGGCAACACGCGCAGCGGGGGTGGCGGCGGCAGCAGTCTTTCGCTGGGCAGCAGCAACACCACCCAGCCCACCGGGCCGGGCGTGGCCGAGTTGCTCGAAGCGCTGATCAATAATGAACAGCAGGCCAGCGGCCGGTTCCTTCCGGGCGGCGGCGGCCAGGCCTCGGTCGTGAACACCGATGTGATCAACGACATTCTCGCGGAGCCGGAACCGGACCTGCAGCAGCTCGATCAGGTGCTCGCGGCGGACGCGGGCGCAGGCGGCACGCGGCTCTCGGCGACCTCGGACAACACCCGGATCGTGGCGGACTCGGCCCGCAACCAGCTCATCATCCGTGCTCCCGTGCGTGTGCATGAACAGTTGGGCCGGATCATCGAGCAACTCGACAAACCCCGCCGCCAGGTGCAGGTCGAGGTGAAGATTGTCTCGCTGACGACGACCGACGATTTCCGGTTCGCGGCGGATGTGCAGATCAACGCGGGCGACTTCTCGCTGCTCAGCGCGTTCGGCGTGACCACACCCGGTGCGAGCATCACCACGCCGGTCGGCGTGGGCGCTGCATCTGGATCGGGTCTGACCGCCGCGGTCATCCGGAGCGATTATGTTCCGATCGCGATCAACGCGCTGCAGCAGACCGGCGATGCACGCATCGTCTCGACCCCAACGATCCTGGTGAACGACAACCAGGAGGGCAACATCCGCTCGGTCCGCGAGGAGCCGACGGAGGTCACGAACCAGACGACGGGCGCGCCCACCACGACCTCTCAGGGGCCGTCGGTCGAGGCGGGTACGGAACTGATCGTTCGCCCGCAGATCGCAGGCGATAACTCGGTCTCGTTGAACTTCGCGATCGAGGTGTCCTCGTTCGACTCGTCGGCGCGCCGGGGCAACCTCACGCCGCCGAAGCAGACCGAGGCGTACAACAGCGTGGTGTCCGTGCCGTCCAACTCGACCATCGTGGTCGGCGGGTTCCGGTTCGAGGAATTGTCCGAATCGATCGACAAGATCCCGCTGATCGGGGACATCCCGCTGGTTGGCGAACTGTTCCGGTCTACGCAGAAGCGCGATCAGTCGCGCGTGATCTATGTGTTCATCACGCCGACCGTGATCTCGGAGACCGGCCAGCGCGACCTGCGCCTGCTGACCGAGGGGCCGCTGCGTGACTCGGACATCGAACTGGGCCAGCGCACGCTTGAGCCAGCAATGATCCCGCTGAGTTCGGTGCGGCTTCGCGATGTGCGTCCGGATCTGGACGCTTCGGCCTCAGCGCGGTCATCGGCTTCCGATGGTTCGGGGGGCGCGGATTGAGTTCTTCCATGCCCACGAGCAGCGGCACGCCGCAGGGCGGACCGGTCGAGGCCGCAGGTGCGTCGTCGATGACCCGGCTTGCGCGCATGCTCGCGAAGATGCCGCTGAAGGCCGAGCAGCTCGGCAAGTTCGGCATGCTCCCCGGAGCCGATGAGGACCCGTGGGATGTGATGCTCGCGGCGATGGCGATGGACGAGCACACCGCGCTCGAAACGCTCGCGTCGAGTCTGAACATCCCCTACGACCCCGAGCCCAAGGCGCACGATTCGGCGGAGGTGTTCTACGAGCGCGTGCCGGGCGCGGCGGCGCGGCGCCACCATGTCGCGGGGCTTCGCGCTTCGGACTCCGGCTCGGGCGCGATGATCGTCGCGACGGCGCAGCCGCTGCAGCCGGCGGTGTTCAGCATGCTCGAGCGCGTGCTGGGCATGCCCGTCGAGATCGTGCTCTCGCCCCGTGCAGCGGTCGGCGACCTGATCAACCGCGGGTACGAGCAGAAGCAGGACCTGGTCACCGAGATCGTCGAGGACATCCCGCTGGACCAGTCGGCGATCGAGTCGGCGGCGAGTTCGCTGTCGGGCTCGACCGACCTGATGTCCTTGGCCCGCCAGACGCCGGTGATCCGGCTGGTGAACATGATCCTGTTCGAGGCGCTGCGCCGGCGCGCGAGCGATGTGCACATCCAGCCGCTGGAGAACACGCTCTTGATCCGGTTCCGGATCGACGGCATGCTGGTGGACGCGTTCAGCCCGCCTCTGACGCTCGCGCCCGCGATCAACTCGCGCCTGAAGGTGATGGCCGAACTGGACATCGCAAACCGCCACTCGCCCCAGGACGGCCAGACCACGGTGCGGATCGGCTCACGCAAGATCGACATCCGCCTGTCGTGCATCCCGACGATCTACGGCGAGCGGCTGGTCCTGCGCCTGCTCGACCAGAGCCAGACGCAGCTCGACCTTTCGGCGGTCGGTGTGACCGAAGAGATGCAGGAAGAGCTGCAGCAGCTGATCAGCCGCCCGAACGGGATGATCCTCGTAACGGGTCCGACGGGGTCGGGCAAGACGACGACGCTGTACGCCGCGATGGAGCGGATCGATCGGACGACGCGCAATGTGATGACCATCGAGGACCCGGTGGAGTACCACCTCGAGAATGTCGCGCAGATGCAGGTGAATGTGAAGCGCGGGGTGACCTTCGCGGCGGGGCTGCGCAGTCTGCTGCGCCAGGACCCCGATGTGATCCTCGTCGGCGAGATCCGCGACCAGGAGACCGCGCAGCTCGCGGTGCAGGCCTCGTTGACGGGCCACTTGGTTCTGGCGACGCTGCACACCAACGATGCGCCGAGCGCCATCAGCCGTTTGCAGGATATCGGCGTGGAGCCGTACCTGATCAGCTCGTCGTTGCTGGCGGTGATCGCGCAGCGCCTGTGCCGGCGTCTGGCTCCGCCCGGCAGCGAGCAGGAGTACATCGGGCGCGTGGCGATCTACGAGATCATGCGCATGACCGACGACATCCGGCGCCTCGCCCAGCAGACCGCCGATGCGCAGGCGATCCGCGAGGTCGCGATCGCGGGCGGGATGAAGACGATGCTCGACGACGGGATGGAAAAAGTCCGGCGCGGGCTGACGAGCGAACTCGAACTCCGACGCGTGCTGTCGTAGAAATCACCGAGCAATGGCCACCACCACCTGGTTCTATTCGGCGATGAAGATGACCGGCGGCAAGGCCGTCGGCTTTCGCGCGGCCAGGAACGAGCGCGAACTCAGCGACGACCTGCGCAAGGCCGGGCTGCTGCTGCTCAAGGCCCGGCGCGTGCCCGAGGTGCTGTCGGGCCTGGCGCAGGGC
>CBFGVX010000042.1:0-27805 GCA_965652425.1 uncultured bacterium
CCCCCCCCCCCGCCCCCCCCCCCCCCCCCCCCCGCGCCTCGACCGATCGGGGTGATTGGGGAAGCGAGTGATCGGATTTTGAAGTCGGTACGGATATTCATCCATTGATCCGGATATATGGATACAATGATAACACCGCTCTTTTCCCCCTCATGAATAGGTATATCCGTGGGCACAAACGCGACTCCCCGCTACGAGATTTCTGACTACGCCGCGGCTTCGGCGATCGGCAAGGCGCTGAGCGAACGGGTTCTGGTGCTGGACGGTGCGATGGGCACCTCGATCTACGCGCGGGACCTGAGCATCGAGGAGGACTACTGCGGCTGCGAGAACTGCACCGACATCCTCGTGAAGACCCGGCCCGATGTCATCAAGGAAATCCACGAGGAGTTTCTGAAGGCGGGCGCGGACTGCATCGAGACCGACAGCTTCGGTTCGGCCAAGCTGGTGCTCAACGAGTTCGATATCGCGGATGAGTGCTACGACCTGTCCAAGCGGGCGGCGGAGATCGGGCGCGAGGCGGCGGATGCGTACTCGACCCCGGAGAAACCCCGGTTTGTGCTCGGGTCGATGGGACCGGGCACGAAACTGGTGACGCTGGGCAACACCGACTGGGACACGATGCTCGATTCGTACACCGAGCAGGCGCGTGGGCTTCTCGATGGCGGCGTGGACGCGCTGCTCATCGAGACCTGCCAGGACCTGCTGCAGGTCAAGTGCGCGGTCAACGCGGTGCTCGCGGCTCTGCGCGAACGCGGCAAGACGGCGGCACAGGTGCCGATCATGGTCAGCATCACCATCGAGCAGCAGGGGACGATGCTGCTCGGCTCGTCGATCGAGGCGGCGGTGGCGGCGCTGCGCGACTTCCCGATCATGTCATTGGGGCTGAACTGCGCGACCGGTCCCGCGGAGATGAGCGAGCACCTGCACTACCTGGCCAAGCACTGGGATCGGCACATCAGCGTCGTTCCGAACGCGGGGCTTCCGATCCTGGTCGAGGGACGGACCGAGTACCCGCTGAAGCCCGAACCGTTCGTCGACGCGATCGAGAAGTTTGTCGCCGAGTGCGGCGTTTCGCTGGTCGGCGGCTGCTGCGGCACCACGCCGGCGCACATCAAGGGTCTGGCGGAGCGGATCGGCGGACGCAAGCGGGTCGAGGTTGCGAAGGAGCCGCGCCGGGCGCAGGTGGCCTCGCTGTACTCGGCGGTGGACTCGCGCCAGGACCAGTCGTTCCTGATCGTCGGCGAGCGGATGAACGCGTCGGGCTCGCGCAAGTTCAAGCGTCTGCTGGAAGAGGAGGATTGGGACGGCATGATGTCGCTGGCGCGCGAGCAGGTGCGCGAGCGGTCGCATGTGCTCGATGTGAATGTGGACTACGCCGGGCGCGACAACGCCGATGACATGGGCGAGGTGGTGCAGCGGACGGTGCGCCAGGTCGATGCGCCGCTGATGATCGACTCGACGCAGATCGAGACGATCGAGGCGGGCCTGAAGCGAGCGGCGGGCAAGTGCATCATCAACAGCGCGAACTTCGAGGACGGCGAGGAAAAGTTCGACCGGATCTGCCAGCTCGCGCGGACCTACGGCGCTGCGCTCGTGATCGGCACGATCGACGAGGACAAGGAAGCGGCGATGGCCCGCACGGCTGATCGCAAGTTCGCGATCGCCAAGCGCGCGATCGAGCGGGCTCGAGACCGGCATGGCCTGCTGGTCGAGGACCTGTTCATCGACCCGCTGGTGCTGCCGATCTCGACGGGTATGGATGACGACCGGCGTTCGGCGCTCGAACTCGTCGATGGCACGAAGCGGATCGCCGAGGCGTTCCCGGAGGTGCAGCTCACCTGCGGGCTGAGCAATGTGAGCTTCGGTCTCAAGCCCGCCGCGCGGGCGGTGCTGAACTCGGTGCTGCTCGCTGAGCTGACGCAGGCCGGGATGACCAGCGCGATCGTGCACTCGAGCAAGATCCTGCCGCTGAACAAGATCGAGGACGAGCACAAGAGGGTCGCGCTCGACCTGATCTACGACCGGCGCAGCAAGGCCAACGGCGGCACGGGACTGCCCGAGGGAGTCACCGATGAGGATTACGATCCGCTGCAGGCCCTGATCGACCTGTTCAAGGATGTCGATGATGTCGGCGGCTCCAGCGTGAGCAAGGCGGACATGACGCTGGAGGATCGGCTGCGGGCGCACATCATCGACGGCGAGAAGGAAGGGCTCAAGGAGTGCATCGACGAGGCGCTCGAGAAGTACGAGCCGCTGGAGATCATCAACGATCACCTGCTCGACGGCATGAAGACCGTGGGCGAGCTGTTCGGCTCGGGTCAGATGCAGTTGCCGTTCGTGCTGCAGAGCGCGGAGGTGATGAAGAAGGCGGTCGCGCAGCTCGAACCCTTGATGGACCGCGTCGAGGGCGAGACGAAGGGCAAGATCGTACTCGCGACGGTGAAAGGCGATGTGCACGACATCGGCAAGAACCTGGTCGACATCATCCTGAGCAACAACGGCTACACGGTCTACAACATCGGCATCAAGCAGCCGATCAACGCCATCGTCGAGAAGTGGCAGGAGACCAAGGCCGATGCGATCGGGCTGTCGGGTCTGCTCGTCAAGTCGGTCACGATCATGGAGGAGAACCTCAAGGAGATGAACGAGCGGAACATCAAGGTTCCGGTCATTCTCGGGGGCGCTGCGCTGACGCGCCACTACTGCGAGGGGCATCTGAAGGGCGTGTACGAGGGCGAACTGTTCTACGGTCGCGATGCGTTCGCGGGCCTGCGCACGATGGACCACATCGTCGCGGGCAAGACGGATGTGCTGCACGCCGAGGTCGCCGAGCGTGTGGAGAAGCGCAGCGCCGCCGAAGAGGTGGTGGCCCGTTCCCGCGCGGAGAAGGCCAGGCAGCAGGACGAGTTCGCCGCGACCAAGGGCGAGGGAGGGACCGCGACGGCCGAGAAGGTGCGCTCGGATGTGGCGCGGGATGTCAGCGTGCCGGTGGCGCCGTTCTACGGCAGCCGCGTGGTGGAGGGGCTGGACCTCGACGAGATCTACCCGTTCATCAACCCGGTCGCGTTGTTCCGCGGGCAGTGGCAGTTCAAAAAGGGCTCGCAGTCCGATGAGGAATACGAGGCGATGCTCGAGGACAAGGTCTATCCGATCTTCGAGGACCTGAAGAAGCGCCTGCGCGATGAGAAGATCCTTCAGCCCAAACTGGTCTACGGCTACTGGCCGTGCCAGTCCGACGGCGATGCGCTGATCATCTTCGATCCCGAGGAGCACTCGAAGGAGATCGAGCGGTTCGTCTTCCCGAGGCAGGACGGCAAGAACCGGCTGTGCATCAGCGACTTCTTCCGCTCGGTCGAGTCGGGGGAGAAGGATGTGATCGGTTTCACCTGCGTGACGATGGGCCAGCGCGTGAGCGAGGAGGCGAAGAAGCTCTTCGAGGCGAACGATTACGCGAAGTATCTCTACATGCACGGCATGGGCGTGGAAACCGCCGAGGCGCTCGCCGAGCTCTGGCACAAGCGGATGCGGGCCGAACTGGGCATCGGCAACGAGGACTCGCCGAGGATCAAGGAGCTGTTCCGCCAGAAGTACCGCGGCTCGCGCTATTCGCCTGGCTACCCCGCCTGTCCGGACATGAGCGATCAGGAGATCCTCTGGCGGCTGCTGGAGCCGGGCCGGATCGGGTGCGAACTGACCGAGAACTGGCAGATCGACCCGGAGCAGTCCACGAGCGCGTTCGTCGTGCACCACCCCGAGGCGAAGTATTTCAATGTCTGAGCGGGGCTGATCTTTCTCCGACCGTCACGACCCGCAGGGTCGGCGGCGAAGTGTGGCTCACATTCTGGCGGAGACCGCGGTGCAATCGGACCGTGGTGGTATGACCAGGACACGACTCTGCCGTACTTCGCTTCTCGCCGCACTCACCGCCGCCGCAGGCGGGCTTATCGGGTGTTCTTCCGGTTCGGGCACGAACGCGGTGCATTGGGAGCAGCTCTCGCCAGCCGAGCGAGCCGCGGCTCAGGCCGGGATCGATCAGGTGGAGCGGATCTACAACCGCACGCCGGTGGATGCGGCGAATGCTCCTGATTCGGACGCGGCACAATTGGAGTTCTTCGTCGCGGTATCGCCCAGCGACCCGATCATCGGCATGGTCCGCAGCGCGATCGACGAACCGGCGGCGGAGAACGCCCCGTACCGCTGGGTTCCGATGGTGGATGCGGCGAGCTTCCGGATGGTTGGGCGCGAGGTCCCCTCGCCGAAGATCAACCTGCCGCCGTACGAGTCCAAATCGAGCGGGCTGGTCGTGTCGCGCTACATGAATGTGTACTACCTGCTGGTGCACAACACCGGCTCGAAGCGGGTGTGCTCCGGCTTTGCGCCGGGCTTCGCCGTGTCGAGCGCGGAGGTCAGTTTCGATCGTCTTTCGCGCCCGACGGTGGACTTCACGCTCAACGAGCCGGGGCGGGCAGCGCTCCGTCGGCTGACGGCCGAGAACACCGGCTCGGCGATCGCGGCGGTGGTCGACGGCTGGGTCATCTCCGCGCCTCGCGTGACGGGCCCGGTCTCTCAGGGCTCGCTCACGACCGGCACCATGACCTTCACGCAGGCCGAGGAACTGGCGATGCGCCTGAACGCCGGGGCCGAGCCGTTGGATGCTGGCGTGGAACTCAGCACGGTGCCGGTGAATGAAGACTGAGCGCTGCGGGGGCGGTCGAGGGTGGCCGGGGCTGGTATCCTCAGCCGTATGACCGCTCAAGCGACCCTCGATTCCAAGGCCTTTCTCGATGATCTCCGCTTTCGCGGGCAGCTCTATCAGTGCACCGACGAGGCGGGGCTGGCCGAGCACCTGAAGTCGCCGCGCAAGGTGTACTGCGGCCTCGATCCGACGGCTCCGAGTCTGACGATCGGCAATCTGGTGGCGCTGATGCTGCTCAAGCGGTTCCAGCTCGCCGGGCACACGCCGTACATCCTTGCCGGGGGGGCGACCGGGCTGATCGGCGACCCGTCGGGCAAGGAGGCCGAGCGGTCTCTGCGCACGCGCGAGGAGATCATGGCCAATGTCGAGGCCCAGTGCCGCATCTACCGGTCGCTGTTCGATGTGGACTCGGGTGCGCCCAACGCGGCGAAGCTGGTGAACAACATCGACTGGATCGAGAAGATCAGCTGGCTCGAAGCGCTGCGCGACATCGGCAAGCATTTCTCGGTGAACCAGATGATCCAGCGCGACTCGGTGAAGAACCGGCTGGAGGGGCGCGATCAGGGCATCAGCTACACCGAGTTCAGCTATGTGCTGCTGCAGGCGCAGGACTTCCTGCACCTGTACCGCGAGGAGGGTGTGACGCTCCAGTGCGCGGGCAGCGATCAGTGGGGGAACATCGTTTCGGGCTGCGACCTGATCCGCAGGCACTCGGGCGATGACGAGGCCGCCGCGAGCAAGGCGTTCGGGCTGACCGCGCCGCTCCTGGTCAAGGCCGATGGCAGGAAGTTCGGCAAGACCGAGACCGGCGCGATCTGGCTGAGCGCCGACCGCACCAGCCCGTACCGCTACTACCAGTTCTGGCTCAACGCGGCGGACGAGGATGTCATCAAGTTCCTCAAGATCTTCACGCTGCTGGGCAGGGACGAGATCGAGGCGTTGGAAGAGCGCCACGCCGCCGAGCCGTTCAAGCGCGAGGCCCAGCGGACGCTGGCGCGCGAGGCGACGGCGATCCTGCACGGCGCGGAGGCGATGGAGAAGGCCGAGGCCGCGGGCCAGGCGCTGTTCTCCGGCGATCTGGCATCGCTGGATCTCGACACGCTGAACGAGGTGCTGGAGAGCGCGCCGAGTTCCGAGCACGCCAAGGCCCAACTTGGTGATGGCGGCATGTCGATCGTGGACTTGCTGGCCGAGACGAGTCTGGCCAAAAGCAAGAGTGAGGCGCGGACGCACCTGAAGGGCGGGGCGGTCTCGATCAACGGGCGGAAGGTCGGCGAGGAAGACACGCTAAAGGCCCAAGACCTGCTCCACGGCGAGATCGCGGCGATCCGGCGGGGCAAGAAGAACTGGCATGTGACGCGGTGGGCATGATTTCTGCGAACCGGGGCGTGAGTTCTCGGGTATAGACACGGGGCGGTGTGGAGAACGGAGGCCATCGTGAAATGGACCCTGATCGGATTGGCGGCGTGCGCTGCGCAGTTTGGATGTGATTCAAGCGAGCCGATCGAGCGGAGCGAACAGGCGGAAAGCGTCACCGTGCCGGCCTCGGCCGGCGAACCGGAAGCGAGTATCGACCCGCGCGATCATCCGGAGTGGGAAGCGATTGTGCTGGACGCGGCGAATCGGTATCACACAGAATTTGCCAGAGTTTCACAGATTGGCTGGATTCCGACAATGTGCCGAGCGCCAATCGTCGGTGAAAGCCGGATCGAGCGTGATAAAAGCCACAACGGTCTCCTGCCCGACGACCATGACGGACCCGGCAAAATCGGTTTACTCTTTGCCAGACACGCTGAGGGTTACTTGAGGGACCCGAAAGGTTTAGGCGCTTCGGTTGGACAGACTGTTGTGAAGCGCGCCTACGAAGCTGTGACGATCTATCCGGAGACCGCAGAGGATCATAATGTAGAGTCGTTGATTGGCCCACCGTCGGGCAAAGGCTCTCCCAGGGAATTCTTCAGCGAGCATATGTACACACTCGGTGAGTTGACAGGCCTCTTCGTCATGCACCGGCTTGATCCGGAGACTCTGGGCACAGACAACGGTTGGATCTACGCGACGCTTGAGAGGGCGAGCATTGACGGCCACCTGAACCAACATCCATGGAGGGTGACCGCTGTGGGGAGGATCGACTCTTGCGTCGGTTGCCACCAAGGAACCGGCCCGAACCGTCTATTCGGAGCTGGTGATCGAGCGGTAGACGCCCCGATTTTCCTTCATGTCAGCGATGATTCTTTTGATGACCTTTAATCAACTCGTCCAGGACGCCAAAGCCAGCCGCAGCGAAGACGCGATGCGCGCGGTGTACGAGAAGCTCTTGAACCTTCCGTCGTGGTTCATGCTCGGCTCGCGCGATGAGCCCAACAAGCCGGTGCTGTGGCCGTTCATGGTGCACCAGGCCGAGCAGGGCGAGCGGACGCAGGAAGGCGAGTCCGGCCAGACCGAGGCGATCTGCCTGCTCGCGTTCACCGACACGCAGCAGGCGGCGCGGACGGCGCAGGCGATCGGGTGCGTGCTGGAGGACCAGACCGTGCCGGTGATCCGCACCGCCGTGCCTCAGGCGCTCGAGTGGATGCAGACGCTGACCGTGCACGGCATCACCCGGGCGATGTTCAACCCGCACGGCGAATCGTTCCCGCTGCGCATCGCCGATGCGCCGGTCCTGCACGCGCTGTTCATGGCCGACGGCGATTAATCGGACCCGAACCACCACTCCACTTCGCTTCGGTATTCCTGCAGCAGCTTCTTCGTCTCGCCCGTGCCGGATTCGATCAGTTCGTCGAGGGCCTTCATGTACGCGTCATCATCACCGAGCGACCACGCGACGCGCAGGTAGAACTGCTGCGCCTGGCCCCGGATCTCTTCGTCCTCCTCGCCGGTCGCGATGGGCTTCAGGATCGCCATCGACTCTTCGTACTCGCCGATCGCGGCGTGCGTTCCCGCGAGCATGATCAGGTCCTCGGTCGTGGCGAGATCGTGCTCGATCAGATGCCGGTAGCCCCGATGCATTTCACGGAAGAGTTCGCTCTTCCGTGCCTCAGCGCAGGCCGCGCGGATCTCCTCCGGGCCGGCTTCGGAGAGCAGTTCATCGGTGACGAAGCGCGGATCGGCCGGCTGGAAGCCGTTGGGCAGCAGGACGCGCCCCCGGTCGTCGATGTGGACCTTCACGGCGGAGCCGACTTCGGGCAGCGTGCCGCGATGCCCGGCGGTGCCGGTGGTCATGGGCATCATGCGGTTTCGGTACCACGAGCCGGTGATTTCCGAGCCGACCTCGGCATCGCCCTTGATCGATTCCAGCACCCGGAGTTGGGTGATGTACGCGGTGCGCCGTCCGCCCGCGTCCCGCTCGTAGGTGCCGAGGACCGTGCCGATCACGATGGTCGTCGCCCGCTGCTGCAACTCCTCAGGCGTGAGGTCGCGCACTTCGGCGGAGGCGATCGGGACCAGGCCGAGCGAAAGCAGGGCGCAGAACAGGGCGAGAACGGGTGCGAAACGGGTCATGAATGGCTCCTCCATCGAATGGTGACGGGGATTGAGGGTACCAACCGAGGGAAAGGTTCACGAAATGGATCGCAATCGGTGGACTTTCCTCCCGGCTGCTGCCACGATCAGGGTGGTGGGGAAAGTACGGATAGCACGGCAACACCGGTGAAGGGAACGCTTTGGGATTGCTCGATCGATTCAAGCAGGACGGCCAGGAGCAGCAGCGTGAGCAGTTGGAGCCGATTGAGCCGCAAGTATCGTCCGATAACCCTCCTACAGGGAGCGGTCCCGCCTCGTCCGACGAAGCATCGGGTATTGATCGAACCAGCGAGTGGTTCCCCGGTGGCCTCTCGGGAGAATCGGCCGGGGGTGGCTTTTCGATGGGCGAGGCGGGATCGATCCAGCCACTGACGGACAGCGTGCCCCTCGGGCCCCGTTCCGCCTCTCCAGCGAGTGCATCAGCGGACTCTGAGCGTTCGAAACCGGCATCGAAACAACTTCAGCCAGTGAGCGAGGAGCAACTGGACGAGCTGATGAATCGGGCCCGGCGCAGCCGCTCAGCGCGGGATATCGAAGCGGTCTGGGACGCGATCATGACCCGTCCCGAGCTGCTTCTGCTCCAGCGGGTGAAAGGACACATCACCGAGCCGCACGCCATCGAATCACCGTTCGGGCCGATGCTGCTGTGGTGCACTTCGAAGGTGCGGGTGCAGACGCTGCTCTCCACGCCGCCGTTCCGCAAGCTCCCCTACGCGTGGAGGGCGGCATCGATGCCGCTTGAAAAAGCCCTCGACTGGGCGATCCGCCAGCGTGCGGGGGGCGTGGAGGCGATCGAGATCAACCGATCCACCGAGCAGGGGCTTGCGACGCTGCTCCAGTTGCTGCCCGAGCGATTCGAGCGGGTGCACGGCCGCCCACTCGAAGCGGCACCGCTCATCGCGCCCGATTTCGAGGCCATGGGCCACCGGCTGCGTCTCGATCCGTCCGCGGCGAACCACATCGAGTTCCACAAGGCGTTCTACAACCTCCAGCGCTGGTTCGCGATCAGGGACCCGCAGCAGACCGACCAGCCGGCGTTCGCGCCGATCAACGACAAGCCGGTGCTCATGCTCTTCACAAGCCGGGCCGAAGCCGAAGCCGGTGCGAAGACCGTCGGGCGGGATCGCGACTGGCCCAAGGCGCTGATGACCATCGATCCAAAGGCCATCGTGAACTGGATGTCCACCCTGCCGGAGAACGGCGTCACGCAGGCGCTGGTCAACCACGGCTCGGTACCGTTCGTGCTCGAACTCAGCGAATGCGGTTCACAGTGGGACCGGTACCGGCGCTGAGTCTTTCCACGGGGAACCGGTTCAGTCGTCCAGCGTTTCGAGCATGTCCCGCGTATAGGGAACAAGCTCGGTCCAGCGTCCGTCGCGCACGATGTCGCACCAGTTCGGATTGGCGATCAGCGCGCGTCCCACGGCGATCATGTCGGCTTCGCCACGGGCGATCAGTTTCGCCGCGGGGGCCGGATCGGTGGTCTCGACCGCCGCGCCCTCGTCCATCGAGGCCGAGACCGTGACGCGTCCGACGGCGACGGTGGGCATGCCGCCCGAGAGCTTGCGGGTCCAGCCCGCGAGCGTGCGCCGACCGTCTTCCGTGTCCGTGTCGAACAGGTGGGGGAAGCCGGGGTCGGTCGCATCGCGCGTCGAGACATGCAGGATGTCGATCCCCGCGTCCTTGAGTGCGAGTACCCACCGCTCGAGGTGATCGGGGTCGTGGAAGGCGTACGCCGCGTAGTCCTCCATGCGCCACTGGCTGAAGCGGATCATCAGCGGGTAATCGCTCCCCGCGTGCTCGTCGATCACTTTGCGGACCGCGCGCACGACGCGCAGAGGGAATCGCATGCGGTTCTCGAAGCTGCCGCCGTAATCGTCGGTCCGCTGGTTGGAAGCGGGGGAGAGGAACGAGTCGAGCAGGTAGCCGTGCGCGCCGTGGATCTCCATCGAGTCGAACCCGGCCTTGAGCGACAGCAGCGCGGCGTTCTCGAAGATCGCGACGACCTCGTCCATATCCGCTTCGGTCATCTCCCGCGGCGTGGCCTTGTACCCGCCATCGCGTTTCTGGACGGGGATCGGCGAAGGGCCGATCGGGTCCATCGCGTGCCGGCCGGTGTGCCAGAGCTGCACCGCGATGCGGCTCCGCCCTGCGAAGCGGTTCTTCGCCGCGTGCACCGAATCGATCACGCGCTTCCAGCCCGCCGCCTGCTCCTCGGTGAAGATGCCCGGCACATTCTCCGAGTCCGGCGCGTGCCGGTCATCGACATGCGTGCCCTCGGTGATGATCAGCCCGACGCCGCCCTCCGCCCGGCGGGTGTAGTAGTCCACGACCGCCTGCGACGGCACGCGGTCATCGGGAGAAAGCCGGCGCGTCATCGGAGCCATGGCGATCCGGTTGCAGACATCAAGCCCGGCGAGGTTGGTCGGTTCGAAGAGCGGCGCGACCTGCGCAGCGCTGAGGGAGGGTGAGGTTGCGGAGGCGGAGTCGCTGGTCGGGAGGTTGCTCATAGGCCGAGTGTAGGCCGCTCAAGGCCCGATCGAGCGGATGACGACATCGCCGTTCGTCGTCTGCAGCCGCGAACCGTGGTCCGCCGGTCCGAAGTCGAAGTGCTTGGTCCGCCAGGTTTCCTTGATGGTGCGCGGCATCGCGTTCTCATCAAAGCCATCCAGCGTGATCCCGCCGTTGCTCGTCCTGACAAAGAGTTCCCCGAGAAAGGCGGAACCGACTTCGAGTACCCCGCCGCCGTTCGTGGACATCAGGAAGACCGGTCCGGGATTCTCTGGATCCAGCGCGATGTCGAACCGCCCGTTCGTGCTGCGCACACGGACCGGCCCGGCGATCCCGTCGAGGTCGATTGTGCCGTTGGTCGTTGTCGCATGGACTTGCTGCGCTGGGCCGCTGACGCGGATGGCCCCGTTCGTCGTTGAGACCGTGATCATCGCGATGAGACCGTCCACCCGGACATCACCGTTGGAGGTCTGGATGGACAGCTCCGCAGCGTGCGGCAGACCGATTCGAAGATCGGCCCCTTCGCCGCGCAACCGTTCGCCATCGGGCCACCCGATGAATACTTGGCAGACGCCCGGCGACGACTCACCAATGATCACGGAGGTCGAAGCGAGGCGCTGCTCATCCCGAGCGCGGATGGTCGCGTCCACTTTGATTTCGGAACCCTCTATCCGCTCGATCGATATCGATCCGTTGCCGTTCCGCACAGCGAGCGACGGGAACGAGGAGAAATCAGCCGAAACGGATTCTGTCCCCACAACGGTCGGTGCTCGAAACGTCAGGTATGCCGTCAGGCCGAGCCCGACGAGAGCAATGCAGAGACACGCGCCGATGAGCAACAGTTTTCTCATGGCCGCCACACGCTCCGTACTGTGCAATGAAACAGATGTGCCGACTCAGCGAAGCTCAACCGACCAGTATGCGTTATCCAGGAACGCCTTCCAGCTCTCATACTTCTCCTGACCCAGACGCACCGCGATCATCGGGTTCCGACGCGGCTGCACCGGCTTACGGATCAGGTCCATCTTCGCCTGCTCGGGGGTGCGTCCGCCCTTGCGCGCGTTGCAGCGGACGCAGGCGCAGACCAGGTTCGTCCACGAGTCGCCGCCGCCCTGCGAGCGGGGGTGCACATGGTCGATCGAGAGCTCGGAGGTCGGGAAGTGGTTGCCGCAGTACTGGCACTGGTTGCGGTCGCGCGCGAACAGGTTCCGCCGGTTGAGTTTGACGGTCTGGCGCGGCAGACGGTCGTACCCGAGCAAACGGATCACGCGCGGCACGGCGATCTCGAACTGCACGGCCCGAACCCAGTCATGGTTGGCGTCCTCGCCGAACTCGCGGTGCAGCGCACTGACCTCGGCCCAGGACTCGAAGTCGTAGCTGAGGTACTGGCCGTCCTGCACATGGATGACCTCCGCGAGATCGCGGAAGAGCATGCTGAAGGCCCGCCGGGCGGAGATGACCCGCACCGCGACATAGAGCTTGTTGAGAACGAGGACTTTGGAGTCGAGGGCGGTGGCGTGGTCGCCGGAGCCAAAGCCGACGGTCGGTTTATCGGACAGAGCGGCAGCCGCGTCGGCTCCCGCCGCGTTCTTGACTGATCTGGGCTGCTGCGCTTTGCGTCCTCGCACGCGCCGGCTCATGGAATCGGCTCCTATCAGGCGGCAGTCCTCGCCGCGTACCGCATAACACTATCAATCGACACGCTCCGGGCAAGAGCTTTTCCACAACCTTTCAGCATTTGCCGCAGATTGAACCGGGCGTTCACAACCGCACCCCAAGCCCATGACGCGTCCGGATCCTCATGATTTTCGGACCGAGAACCCCTTCAGAGACGGCGAAACCCCGGTTATGCACACCGGCAGGCGCTAGTGGCCGCCTTTGAAGATCGTGCGGCGGAGCAGGGCGTCCACGCTGAAACGGCCACCGCCGATGGCCAGGATGGCGATCGAGGGCAGCATGTAGAGCATGGCCATTTCCTTGCTCCGCTCACCGGGTTGTGCCACCCATGGGTCGTCACCGTGGGCCAGGAACACCGCGACCACCATGGTTCCGATCATGCCCAGGGCGGCGGGTCTGGTCAGCAGACCGGCGGCCAGCGCCAAGCCGCCGAAGAATTCGGTGATCGCCGCCATCCACGCAAAGAACACCGGGGCCGGAAAACCGAGACTCTCGGTGTACGCGATGAAATCCTCGGTCGGCCCGATCCGGCCCTCGCCGAACATCTTGCCGTAGCCATGTCCCAGAGCCATGTAGAGGCCGATCCCGATCCGCATGGCCGCGAATCCAAGATCTCCAACAGGGGATTGGATTCCAGTGCCGAAGAGAATGCGATTCATCGGGCATTGCTTCGGTGCGTTGCTGCCGGGCTTTGCGTCCATATGGGTCTCCTTGTGTGGCATTCAGCATATGCAGCAGGTCGCCCCAGGCGCAGAAAAAAACCCGCGAAGAGCACTTCGCGGGCCGGAGAGTCTCGTTCGGCTGCCGATCAGCCGTCCACGGCGTCGTCGACGGCATCGCCGGCATCGTCAACCGCGTCACGCACGGCATCTCCGGCGTCATCGATGGCGTCACCAGCCGCATCAGCCGCGTCTTCAACGGCTTCGCCGGGGGTATCCGGCTCATCCTCGCAGCCATTAAGCATCGCCACAGACCCGAGGGCGAGCGCACCGCCGAGCATGAGGGATGCAGAGTACTTCGCAGTCATTTTTCGAAGGTGTCTCATGGGTATTTCTCCAATGTGGGCGACTGTGCCGCCCTCGGGTGAATCGTTGCTAGGTCTGTCCAAATCAAGGTGCGGCCGAACCGCGACGGACAACCCCCATGATCAACGATAGAACAAACAGAACGAGGAAGATGAAAAACAGGATCTGAGCGATCGAAGCCGCTCCGGAAGCGATACCACCAAATCCGAAGATGGCGGCGATGATTGCGATAATGAAGAAAGTTACGGCCCAACCAAGCATTGGTCAACCCTTTCGAGGTGTAGGAATATGTTTATCTGATTACACATGCGTGGATTCGATGTTTAGTCCTGAGCATCGCGGGAGGTGTCGGAAATCTGATCCCCGACATACTCCAGATCCTCACCGGCACCCTCGATGGTGCTGCAGCCGCTCAGGGCTACCGCGCATACGCCCAAGGCGGCAAAAACAGCGGCGGCAACGGCGTGGCGGCGGTTTTTGGTGGTTTCAAGTTGCATGGTGGTTCTCCTTATCTGGGTACTCTGAATCTCAGATGAACGAGCAATCCGATCACTACGATCAACTTTGCCGTTCATACTCATGAAGATAGGGAACCGGATCTTGGGCAAGATGAGGACGAGGTGAATCCGGTCTCATCTTGAGAAATCCCCTGAAATCAGGGTTTTTCACGCATCCCGGTGCATATCCTGCCGGTTCGAAATGCTCCGGCCGATACGCTCCATGTGACTGGAAGCCAAACGAACCAGGCAGATCAGCACGCCGGCGGTGGAGCCGATGAACAGCGCACTCAGCAGTGCTGAGTCATCCGAAGGGCGGCCGGAGAAGCGGGCGTAACCCGTCGCGACGGAGATAATCAGTAATCCGATGGTGAACACATACAGTGGCATCTTGTGCCGTTTCCGAATGAGGGAGAAAACGAATCAACACACCAGTATTCGAGGATTTCCCGTCATACCGGTGAATGCCTGATGAAAATGTTCTCATTTCACGGATGTCGAACTACTCGTTTTCCCCATCCGGTAGGCATGCATTGTCCTGCTCGGTGGTGGGGAGGCCGATGGTGAAGCGGCAGCCACGCTCCAGATTTTCGACTGCGATGCTCCCGCCGTGCAGCTCGGCGATGCCCTGGGCGATTTCGAGCCCGAGGCCGGTGCCGCGGCCGGACCGGATCTCGCTGTCGGCCTGCGAGAAGCGATCGAAGAGGTTCGGCAGGAGTTTCTCGGGGATACCCGGCCCGTAGTCGCGAACGGTGATATCGACCTGGCGGTCTGCGGAGCGGTGGGAGGCGGTGATCTCGATCTGCTCTCCGACTGCCGTAAAACGGATCGCGTTGCGGATCAGGTTGTCGATGGCCGTGCGCATGAGGTCGGGGTCCACGCACACCTCGATGGACTCTTCTGAGTCGATGAGTGTGGGCAGCAGCACGACCCCGTTCTGGCGAGCGAAGGCGGCGCAGTGTTCGACGGAATCCATGATCAGTTCGTTGACTGAATAGTCCTTCAGACTGCTGTTGAGCTTGCCGTCTCGCACGCGGGTGAGGGTGAGGAAGCTCTCGACAAGGCCTCCGAGCCGGGCCATTTCCTCGGCGATGCTCTGCGCGAATTTCTCGGCATCGCCGGAGATGCCCGGGTTTTTCATCAACACCTGTGCTTCGGTGAGCGCCACGGCGATCGGCGTTTTCAGCTCGTGGGAGACGCTGGCGATGAACCGGCCGTACGCGGCGTAGCCCCGCTCGATCCGCGCCATCGCCCGATCGAGCTCCTCGCGCAGTTTGGCGACCTCGGGATCTCCCGAGCCGCTCCCGCCGTTGAGCGACATGTGCTCGGGCGAGAGCGAGGCGACCTCGGATCGCAGCTCGTCCAATGGCCGCACCGCGATTCCTGCGATGTACCAGCCGGCGATGGCCGAACCGAGTATCCCGGCCAGGGAAGTCAGCGCGACGGCGGTCCAGACGGTTTCGATCCGCTGCTGCGCGTACCGGTCGGAGGTGGAGATCCACAGGATCAGCCCGGGCATGGCTGTTTGACCGGCGGCGATGGGCATCGCGAACGATCGATGCAGATTCGTCTCCTGCTCAGGGCCTTCCTCGGCGGTCCAGTCCGCGTACCGACCCAGCCCGCTGGAAATGGCCAAACGAACCGCCTCGGGATCTGCAGGAGGCGGGTTTGACGGATCGAACGCCACGGGTCTGCCCTGCATATCGAAGACCGCGATGCGAACCTTGTCGAAAAACACCAGCAGCGAACTGCGCTCGGCAAGCACCCGAAGCCGGTTGGCCTCGATATCAGAGGGGTTCGGCGGCAGACTCTCGATGACGCTCTCGGCTCGCATCCGGAGCTGATCGTCGTACAGCGATCGCAGCGAACTCGCCTGGTACAGCAATGCGACCAGACTCACCGTGAGCTGCACGAGCGAGGAGATCAGGACCACCCACAGCGCAAGACGCAGACGGAGCGTCAGCACGCGAGGCGAGGATCCTTTCGACGCCGGGTCGCTGCGATCAGCCACCCACGGCGTCCTCCATGACACCGAAGCGGTATCCGGCGCCCTTGATCGTGTGGATCAGCTCGCGTTCGAAGCCGCGATCGATCTTCTTGCGGAGCGATGAGATGTAGACATCGATCACATTGCTCGAGGGCTCGAAGTTCATGTCCCAGACCTTCTCGCCGATCTGCGTGCGAGAAAGAACGCGGTTCTGGTTGCGCATCAGGTATTCGAGCAGGCCGTACTCCTTGTTCGAAAGCTCGAAGACCTCGTCCCCCCGCTTGGCGCGCCGCGTGTACAGATCGAGTTCGAGATCGTCGCACCGGAGCACGCGCGATTCGGTGGCCTCCCCGCGCCGGAGCATCGCGCGGATGCGCGCGAGCAGTTCTTCGAATTCGAAGGGTTTGGTGATGTAGTCATCGGCACCGGAATTCAGACCCGCGACCTTGTCATCGGTCGTGGACAACGCGGTGAGCATGATGATCGGTGCGCTCACTTTCCTGCGTCGAAGGTTGCGGCACACCTCGATGCCATCGCGATCCGGCAGCATCAGGTCGAGGACGATGACATCGTAATCCTCGATGGAAGCGAGCTCTTCGCCCTCGAAGCCGGTGTGGCAGACATCCGCTGCGAAGCCGTTCTCATTGAGCCCGCTCTGGAGTGCCTTGGCCATCTTGGGGTTGTCTTCAACGATCAAAATCCGCATACGGATCTCCTCATCGTGCCCGCGTGCATCATGGGGCATCGTTCGCATCATAGCGTGAAGCGGTGCGTGTCAAGCCGCCCGTTATATCCCCGCATGCGGGCAGAAAGATGAAAATATCTTCAGCGTGAGTTCATCCGAGATTTGTGTCCGCAACCGATGATTCTCAAGTGTCCATGCACAAAGAGGCAGCCCCAGAGACGAAAGTTCATTTCGATGAGAACACCGGACGAACAGTCCACCGCACCGCGCCAGGACATCCGCAGCGAGCCGGTGCGCGAGCCCCAGTCTCCTCGCGAGACTTACCCGAACGAACACGCCGCCCGCATCGCCGATAAATCCCCGGAGGGCATGCCCGCGAATCCCGAACTCGGGCCATCAGGAATCGTGAAACTCATGGTCGCCGCGATGGTCGTGGTGCTCGGCGCGAGCGCTCTGACTTGGGCGATTGTCGGCCCCGACGCGGCTTTGGGTGTGCTCATCGTCGGAGTGCTTCTCGCGATCGTGGTGAACCCGGTGATCTACGCGAGCGCGCTCCGCGCGAAGGAGCGCAAGCAGGTCGAGGACTCAATGAATCGCAAGTGAACAAGTCAAGCCAAGCAGCTCAGTGCCTGAAGTGACGCACGCCGGTCAACAGACAGGTCACACCGTTCGCTTCGCACAAATCAACCGTCTCCTGATCGCGCTTCGATCCTCCGGGGTGCACGAGCACGCGAACGCCGGCATCAATCAGGATCTGCGGCCCATCTGAAAACGGGAAGAACGCATCGGACGCCGCGATCGGCGTGCGTATGCGCGAAAGATCCCCGGCCTTGCGCACCGCGAGTTCGCAGCTCGCCACCCGGTCCATCTGGCCCGCTCCGCCTCCGAACAGACGCACGCCATCCATTCCCGCATCCCACCCGCCGATCGCGATCGCGTTCGAGGTCAGGTGCTTGCACGCCAACCAGACGACCGATGCTTCTCGGAGCACTTCCGCCGTCGGTTTCGGTCCCGCGGCGTGCTGCCAACTCTTCGCATCGGGCAACGCATCATCGGCGCTCTGCACCAGTGCCCCGCCCGGCACACTGCGGATCCGAAGCGCACTCCGGCATTGACCCGTCGACGGCTTCGCGCTGAGCAATCGCACATTCTTCCATCGGTCGCTCAGCACGGACGCGGCCTCTGGCGCAAACCCGTTCGCCACGATCACCTCGAAGAATGACGCGTGTTCCGTAAGCCATACGGCGCTTTGCTCGTCCATCGGCGCATTGATCGAGAGGATCCCGCCGTACGCCGCGAGCGGATCGCCCGCGTACGCGAGTTCGATGGCCTGCCGAGCGCTCTCCGCGACGGCGACCCCGCACGGGTTGGTGTGCTTGACCACCGACGCTCCAACCATGCCATCGAAGGTGAGCGCAAGGTCCGTGGTCACGCCGACGGCCGCCGCCGCATCGTTGAGGTTGTTGTAGCTCAGTTCCTTCCCGGCGAGCTGCTCGGCGTTCACCAGATCGATCCGGTCCGCCGATGCCGCGTCCGCGTAGACCGCGGCTCGCTGGTGCGGGTTCTCGCCGTAACGCAGCTCGGAGCGGAGCGTGTACCGGGGGGAAAGCGTACGGGGAAACTCCGCAGCCCCCGTCCCCTCGCCAGACAGATACCGATGGATCGCGGCGTCGTACGAGCTGGTTCGCTCGAACGCCGCGAGCGCGAGTGCGCGGCGAGTCTCGGAACTGATGCTCCCGCCGTTCGCGTCGAGATCGTTCGAAACCCGTTCGTACTGCGACGGATCGGTGACGATCGCGACATGCCGGAAGTTCTTCGCCGCCGACCGGACCATCGACGGCCCGCCGATATCGATCTGTTCGATCGCTTCCTCTTCGGTCACACCGTCTTTGGCCACGGTCTGCTCGAACGGGTAGAGATTCACACACACCAGATCGATCGGAGCGATCCCGTGCTCGCGCATCGACGCGGCGTGCTCAGCGTCCTCGCGCAGCGCGAGGATGCCCCCGTGCACCTTCGGGTGCAGCGTTTTCACACGACCGTCCATCATCTCGGGGAAGCCCGTGACCTCGTCGATCGGCGTAACCGGCAGCCCGGCCTCACTGAGCACGCGATGGGTCCCGCCGGTCGACACGAGCGTGAACCCGTGGCGCACGAGCGAGCGTGCAAAGTCGAGAAGACCGGCCTTGTCGCTGACCGAGATCAGCGCCAGCCGCGGCGAGGGATTGCTCATGCCATGTGCCGTTCGATGTGACCGGTCGTCAGACCGGCCGGATAGTTCAGCGAGAAACGGTTCAGCGAGAAGAGAAACGCGCCAGAGCGGACTGACCGGAAAGCACGATCAGGTCGCCGTCGACAAAGCCGTCGGCGATGATCTCGCGCACGCCCGGCAGATCGACCCGCTCCAGTACATCGCCGCTCGCGGCATCGACCAGCAGGCCCTGAGACCCGGTCCACACCACCAGATCGCCGTTGCGGACCGCGACGACCGTGCCCTGCGCATCGGGGTTGGCCCAGCGCCGGGTTCCGTTGCTGGTGGAGATGGCGACCAGACCCTCATCGGGCACGAACTGATAGAGCACGCCGTCGTGCACCGTCGGCTGGGCTTCCAGCCGGCTCTGGGTCCGAACCCGCCACAGCAGATCGCCGGTGGTCGAACCGAACGCGTAGATCGATTGATCGGTGGAGGCGATGTACATGTTGACGCCGTCGGAGATCGGGTTGTTCATCACGCCGCCGTAGATCTGCTTCAGCCCGGTGATGGCTTCGCCGTTGACCGGGTTGACCAGCAGCACCTGTCCGGATTCGGCGACCACGCCCGCGATGCGTCCGATCATGACAGGGTTGCCCCGAACGCGTTGGTTGAGCGCAAAGCCCCAGCGCTTCAGGCCGATGCGAATGTCGTGCCCGAACACCTCGCCGCGAGCGGAACCGTAGACCAGCATGTACCCATCGGCGAGCGCTGGGGCGGTATTCGCCAGTACGGCCAGGCGCTGCCGGTCCTCGAGCTGGCCCGTTTCCGCGTCGAGGAACAGCACTTCGCTCTCGCCGCTGACGACGATCCGGTCACCGACCCGCAGGTTGCCAAGGAACTTGTTCAGCGGTTCACCCAGATTGGCCACCCACAAGGTCCGGCCATTGCTGAGCTGCCGCGCGGTCAGGTTGTTTCGCACATCGTGAACCAGCAGCAGATCGTCGGCCAGGTCGAGCATCCGGGTGCGCGTTCCCTCGCCGCCGGTCTCGCCGATCGTCCAGTTCAGTCGGTATCCGAGCTTCTGGAACGGTTCGGCACGCTGGGTCACCGAGCGGCTTTCGACCCGCACGCTGGTGGTGCCGGACTCGCCCGAAACCGAAGCCGACCCGGAGGATCCGGTCGATCCCGCACAGCCGATGCTCAGCATCGAGAATGCAGCGGCGCTGGCGGCTGCGACGACGAAGCGGCCGCGGCGGCTTCCGAAACTCCAGATTCGGCTGGGCATATCGATCGGTCTCCTCAAAGGATGGGCGAATCGGGAGTATCCGCCCCCCCGCACACCCGGTCAACCTGCCGAGCGGGCCTGAAATGGGCTGTCCCGCTATTCCCGCTCTCACCGCCCGGCTACCCTAGCACCATGTTCACAGGACTGGTCCAGAGCATCGGCACCGTTCGATCCGCCGAATCCCGAGACTTCGGCGTGCGGTTCGTCGTGGATCCGGGCGGCTGGGATTACCGCCCGCACGCGGGGGATTCGATCGCCGTCAACGGCTGCTGCCTCACCTTCATCGAGCCGGATCGTCGAAACGGGCAGGGTGATGACTCTGCGCTGCTCTTTGATGTGGTCGGCGAAACGCTGCGCCGGACCACCCTCGGCTCCCTCAAAGCCGGCCATCGCGTGAATCTGGAGCACGCCGCCCGAGCCGACACCCTGCTGGGGGGGCACATCGTTCAGGGCCACATCGATGCACTGGGCGAGGTGATCCGAATCAACGACGACCCCGGCGACTGGAGGATGCGGGTTCGAGCCCCGGAGGACGCGATGCCGTGCATCGTGCCGAAGGGCTCGGTCGCGCTGGAGGGTGTCTCGCTCACCGTCGCTTCGGTCGAACCGGCCACATCCGGCCCGCCCTCATGGTTCGAGGTCGCCCTCATCCCCACCACGCTGGACCTCACGAATCTGCGCGATCGGGCCGTCGGCGATGCCGTGAATATCGAAACGGACATCCTCGCCCGCCAGACCGTGCACTGGTTGAAGCACTACGCCCCGACGACCCGCTGATCGGGCCGCGGATCACTCAGTCTCAAACTTCGTGCCGCTGCGCGCTGAGCACAGCCCCCGTGCTCGGCGCGGGTTCTCGGGGTTCATCGCCCTGCGGCAAAACTCCACGAAGCGGCTGCCCGCAGGTGTCAGATCGCGCGAACTGACCTCTTCGAGCAGCGGTCCGAAGGCCTGGGCCCCGCGATCGCGCAGCAGCAGGCGGTACAGCTCCTTCACCTCGCGTCGATCCCGGTCATCGAACCCCGGTGCGCGCCGCAGGCCGATGGTGTTCAGCCCCGCGATGGTGTTGCGCATCGAGTTGGTCACGATGACGAACGGCGGCACATGCATGCTCACCGCCGCACCGCCCTGGAACATGCAGAGATCGCCGATGTCCACGAACTGATGGACGAGAGCAAAGCCCGACAGCGTCACCCGGTCGCCCAGATGCACATGACCGGCCAGACTCGCCCCGTTGCCGAAGGTGTTATGACTGCCGACGCGGCAGTTGTGCCCGATGTGGCTCTGCGCCATGAGCATGTTCGAATCGCCGATCACCGTGTCCGGTCCCGGCATCGTGCCGCGACTGATCGTCACGCCCTCGCGGATCAGGTTGCGCGAGCCGATGATGAGCTTGCCGGGTGTGTCGGGGTTGTAGGCCCGGTCCTGCGGGTCTCCGCCGAGCACGGCGTAGGGATGAACATCGTTGTGCTCGCCGAGCGTCGTGTCCTGCACGATCACGCAGCGAGCCCGCAGGCGGGTCCCGGCGCCGATCACGCAGCGCGGGCCGACGATCACGCCGCTCTCGATCACGGCGTTCTCGCCGATGGTCGCGCTGGGATGGATCAGCGCATCGGGGGCGATCGTGGCGCTGGTGGCGATCTGTCCTTCGGGCTGGTTCACGGCGGCGACCCTTCGAGATGCCGGGGGGAGTCGGCAGACGAAGAGTATACGGGCGATGGGCCTACCCCTGATTCGTGCTCGAACGAGGCGACGCCCCGCGCTCTTTGGGAGTCTTCTCGGCACGACCTGCTTCACCGCGGAATAGCCGATCGACCGGCGTGTCGGCGGTGGCGAACAGACTCATCACCGTAATGTCATCGACTTGGTGCAGCGATCCGTTCTGGGCATTGATCAGTTCGGCGAAGCGTTCCATCGCCTCCTGGGGCCCGAGCGACCGGATATCCGAAGCGAGCTCGTCGAACGCGCCGAGGTACCGCTTGGTGGGCATCTTCCGCTCGTACTCATCGCTGCCCGGATCGGGGAACGCCGTCTCGAAGCCGTCGGAATAGATCAGGAGGGATTCATCGGCCTCGAGCGTCAGCTCGACCTGCGGGACCAGATCGTCGGGGAACACGCCCAGAAGCCCGCCCTCGGTCTCGATTTCCCGGGTCGAATCCGGCCCGATCACCAGCGGTGGCGGGTGACCGGCACCGGCGAGGCGGATGCTCCGGTCGCGGACATCCACCACGCCGTACACCGCCGTCGCGAATCGCGGCACATCGCCGTGCCGGCGGATCATCTCCTGGTTCAGCCGTTGCAGCACCGCCGACGGCTCCAGCAGCTCGTAGCTCTCACCCGTGATGATCTTCGTGGTCAGACTGCGGCTGAGGACCATCGTCATCAGCGCCGCCGGCACGCCGTGACCGACCGCGTCGGCCAGGAAGAACCCGACATGGTGCTCGTCGAGGCGCTGCACATCGTAGATGTCGCCGCTCACATACCCCGCAGGTCGGAAGAACACGCGAAAGTCGATGTTGTCGACCTGAGGAAGCGACTCCGGCAGGAACTCGCGCTGCACGGAGGCGGCGAGCTGGAGCTCCTCGTGGATTTTGTCCATCTCGCCGCGAAGCCCGCCCTGAAAGCGGCTGGCGATGCGCAGCTCGGCCTGCATGGATTTCACAAAGCCCTGGCGCTCGGCCAGGGCGAACAGCGTGGAGGCGATCACCTCGTCGCTCGCCGTGCCGTCCAGCACGATCGTGCCCCGCCCCCCGAGCCGGTGCGTGTTCTCATCCGGGTGATCGACCAGCAGCACGACCGGGAGCCCCTGCTCCCAGAGATGGTCGAGCAGCTCGAACAGCCCTTGACTGGTCACATCCGCCGGCGAGGCGTGCACCAGCACCACCGAACCGAGGTTTTCCGAGAGCATCTCGCTCGCCTGATCGATGCCGAAGCCGTGCAGTCTCGGAGTGGGCGCGAGCATTTCCCACGCCGCGCTGAGCCGATCCCATATGGTTCGGGCGTGTGCCTCGCCGCTGGAACTCACCACGCTGAGCGTGTGTCTGGCTTTCCCCGAATGCGTGTCAGACACGAGCGGCTCCCCGGCTGCCCGCCCGTTCCCCGGTGATTCCGGGTCGGGCACGGGTGCGCTGGCGCACCTCGGGCTGTCAGGGGCATCGGACTACTCGGCGTTGGCCTTCAGCCATTCCCAGTCCATCTCGATCCGGTCGCCCTCGTTCACGCCGAGTCTGCGGAGTGTTCCGGCTTTCACCTCGACGGCATATCGGACCGGCACCCCGCTCGAGTACAGGGGCAGGCGGCTGATGTACTGCAGTTCGGTCTCGTCCTCGCGCTGGGGCGGCTCCTTGGGCATGGTGTACATCTTCACCACGCGCCCGCTGTCGTCCACATAGGCGATATCGATGTCCACCAGGCACCGGGCCATATAGAAAGTCTGGACCCCCTTGCGCGAGGGAGGGAATGCGAACACCATGCCGCCCTTCTCGGGGATCTCCGCGCGTCCACCCAGCCCGAGCTGGCGCTGCTCATCGGTGAGTGAGGTCTCGAGCGTGAACCGTTCGCCCCCGATCGTCGCCGGGACGAGGTACCGCCCGTTGTCGGTCGGGGTGGGCTCGGAAATGCCGCCCGAGCAGCCGCCGGCCATGACGCCGCCACAGCCCAGGAAGGTCACGCAGAGCGCTGTGATCAGGATCGCCGGGATTCGCCGCGCAGCCATGCATCGTTCTCCTGGGTGAACACCACCGGTTGAGTCGGCATCCTAGCCGGATCGAACGCAGCGCAGAACTCCGAGGCGGTCATCGGCTCCGGACGCTCCAGCACGCCGCACCACATCGCCAGCAATCCGATCGCCCGCTCGGGGGGAACCCCCTTCTCGCGATAGGTCGCCGTGCGCGTGTCGCCGTGGCGCTTGGCGAGGCGTTTGCCGTCCTCGCCGACGATCAGGGGCAGGTGGTACCAGTGCGTAGGGGCCACCAGCCCCAGCGCCCGATAGAGAAGGATCTGTCGGGCGGCCGAGTCGAGCAGGTCATCCCCGCGCACGATGTGGGTGATGCCCTGCCTCGCATCGTCCACGACCACAGCGAGCTGGTAGCTCGGCTGGGCCCGCTTGGTCCAGACCACGAAATCGCCCACGCTCTGGTAGGGGCTGAGCGACTGCTGACCCGCGAACCGGTCCGTGAACCGCACCGGTTCGTCCGGCACCGCGAAGCGCCAGTTCGTGCCGCGATCGGCGAACTCCAGCGGCGACAGCGGGGGGCGCAGCTCGGGCGGGTAGCGCAGTTCGCCCGAGCCCTCCTGCGGGGCGGACGCCGCGGCTTCGATCTCGCTGCGCGTCAGCTCGCAGGGATAGACCGCCCCGGCGCGCGCCAGGCGTGACATCGCGTCTTCGTAGGGCGTGAGGTCCTCGGACTGGATCAGCGGCCCCTCGTCCCAGTCGATCCCTACCCACGACAGGAGATCGATGCATTGCTCGATCGAGCCCGGCTTCACGCGCGGCCCATCGAGGTCCTCGATCCGCAGGACGATCTTCCAGCCGTTCTGTCGGGCCATCGCCCAGTTCGCGAGGAAAGTCCGGAGATTCCCCAGGTGCAGCGCGCCCGTGGGCGAGGGCGCGATTCGTGTGGTGGCGGGGCGGTTCGGGCCGGCGGTCATGGGGAACACGATACCGGTGGTGGAAGACCTCTGGACGCGTACCGATTCGCGCGCAGACTGTCGGGGCATCGCCTACGCTAGTGAACGCAAACTCTCCCGATCCGGCACCCGCCGGCGGGCATGCCGACGAGGAGGCCACCCGTGGTCGAAAAGCTCAGCGAAGACACCATCAAAGCCAAGCTCGAAGACCTGTCCCAGTGGTCGGAGATGAACGGGTCGATCCAGCGGACCTTCCAGTTCAAGGACTTCGTCGAGGCGATGAAGTTCGTCAATAAGGCCGCGGACCACGCCGAGGAGGTCCAGCACCACCCGGACATCCTCATCCGCTGGAACAAGGTCACCCTGACCCTGTCGACCCACGACGCCGGCGGCATCTCGGAGAAGGACTTCGCCTTCGCGGATTTTGTGGACGATCTGGCGAACTGAATCCATACCCTGGCGTAGCAGTTGCTCGGACGCCCACCCTGAGGTGCGGCGGGGCGGTCCGTGTTGACCTCAGACTCACTTAAGAGAGGATGCCGATGAACCCAGCCCGATTGCTGATTGGGATTGTTGCTGTGCTTTTGATCGCCATGGCGAGCGTATACGCCACGCAAATGGCGGAGACAGAACCCAGCCCGCCTGCGCGGAAGGTGCTGACGCATCCCGGCGGCGTGATCCTCGTCCAGAATTTCTATGTCGCACCAGATGAAGAGATCATCTTCACCGGTCCGGTTGATCTTCGGGTTGTCGGTGAACTTGTCATCGATGGGGTCGTTCGTGGTGCCGAGCCGGAGTCGGGGGAAGAGGAGGCACCCCGAATGAAACTCTCGAGCATGACCGGCATCGTGATCCGCGGCGAGCTTCACGCGTTCCCCGGCTACGACGGGAAAGTTGAAGGCGAGGATGGTGGGAACGGCGGAGAGATCGAACTGCGTGCTCCGATTCTCGTCAGCCATGTCGAGGTCACCGGCGGACGAGGCGGGAACGGCGCGGTAGGCGGCGGCGACGGAGGCGGCGGTGGTCGGTTGATTTACTACGGCACCGCGATCGCTCGCTTGGACTCCCCTCGGACAGAGAGCGCGTTCGAGCGGATACGAGGGGTCGGGCGCCGTCCTACGGCGACGAGTGCAACCTGTTGGTTGCGCGGAGGCGATGGCGGAGCCGCTGGACCTGCCGGCACACGGCCCGGCTTCCGTGATGGCGGGAACGGCGGGGGTGGCGGTTCCGGGACCGGACGAGCGTTCGAAGAGGAACCGTGGATGGTGTATTTCCGCGATTACCACCACATGGACAACGAGAAAGCCGCTGAAGCCCTGAAGCTCTTTACCAAAGAAGACGCCAGTGGAATTATCCAGAATCGTTTTGAGCCGGTGCCGGTTGATGCCGGTTCCTAGTGACGCCGCCTACCGCTGCCCGCCCATCTGAAGGATGGTCTGGGGGTACTCGGCTTCGCCGGTGCGCGCGCTCAGGATCGCGGCTTCGCACATCGCCAGCACCTTGGCCCGGTCCATCGGGGTCGGCTGGGGGGCGTGGACATCGAGGGCTCGCTTGAGCTGGTCGGCGATGATCGCCGCGGCTCGGTCGGGGCCGCCGGAGGCGGGGTCGAAGGGTGGCGCGATCGAGGATCGGTCGAGCAGTTCGCCGTTGATGCCTGTCAGTTCCAGTTCCGCATCGTTCACACGCAGGCAGCCCTTCTCGCCCAGGACGGTCACTCCGCGCGCCCACGCGCCGGCGCGGTCGGAGAGCGCGAGCGAGGCGGCCCGGCCACCGGCGAAGCGGATGTTCGCGGTCAGGTCGCCCCGGAGCTTGCGGATGCTGGTGGCGGGCTCCTGGTAGACGCCGGGTCCGGTGACGCCGGAGACCACCGCCGCGTCGATGCGGTCGGGCAGGCCCAGCAGGGCGTGGACGATGGCCATGGCGTCATACAGACGAGCGCCGAGAGTGCCCTGGCGCGGGCCGCAGCGGGCGGAGATGGCGACCGTGCGGACCCGGCCAAGCTGGTCGAGCAGTTCCATGGCGTCGCCGAAGATGCGGCTGTCGCGCAGCATCGGCACCATGCGGACCGGGTCGATGCCCTCGGCGGATTCGAAGTTCGACAGGTCCACCACCGAGCCGGGCGAGGGCTCCATCGCGAACAGGGCGATGCCCCGGTCGCGGCAGGTCTGGACGAGCTCGAAGTCGTCGAGCATGGAGCCGCCCCGATCGTCCTCGCCGCCGGAGGCGAGCAGGACGACCTTGGCGTCGGTCGAAGCGACGGCGTGGCGGAGGTCGTCGAAGGGCTGGGCGTTCTCGAAGGCGCTGAGGGCGTCGGCGGGCGCGCTGCGCCGGGCGGAGGCGGGCATGCCGGCCTGGACGACTTCGAGGTTGGCGTGGTCGGCGACGGCCCACAGCAGGGGGGCCTGCTCGGGGTCGAGCCAGAGCAGGGCCGGGCGCGCTGGGGCCGGCTCGGCGGAGCCGGTGGGGGTCGCGGGGGCGGGATCGGCGGGCTGTTCGAACAGATCGCTCATGGCAGGCGTCAAGAATATCGGGAATCGGTGGGGGAAACGGGTAGAATCAGGCAATGCACCGGCACGCGGCCGCCGACGCATCGGATCGCCCTTTCGGGGGTGGGCCGGGCGCGTCGGAGGAAAGTCCGGGCACGGCAGGGCACAGCGGTGGGTAACGCCCACGCGCCCCACGATCGAGGGGCGTGGACAGGCAACAGAAAGGACACCGCCGATGGCCTCGGACCGGTTTACCGATTCGGGGCACAGGTAAGGGTGAAACGGTGCGGTAAGAGCGCACCGCGCGCCTGGCGACAGGCGTGGCACGGTCACCATGCTGCGTGCAAGACCATGCAGCCGTCGCCGGTCGAAAGACCGGACGCCCGGCCCGGGCGGAAGGCGGCGGGTAGGTCGCTCATGATCGCGTCGGCAACGGCGCGGCGAGAGAAATGGTCGCAGCGCTGGGGGAACCCGGCGTGAACAGAACCCGGCTTATGCAGGTGCAGATCGAGACCTCCGCCCCGAAAGGGGCGGGGGCCTTTTTGAATTTTGGGCTTGGGTGGCGTGGTCTTCTATGAAGACCTGTCGCCTGTCAAGTGATCGCGGATCGG
>CBFGVX010000043.1:0-27229 GCA_965652425.1 uncultured bacterium
ATGTCCTTGTCGACCTCGATGCTGGAGATGGCGAGTTCCTGGCTCATGCTCATGGCGGGGTATTCGAGGGTGGACTTGAAGGGCATTTTGATGCCGCCGACTTCGCGGTAGTCGGACATGGTGATCCTGACCTCGATGTCGCCCTGCTGGGTGGCCTGGGTGTAGGACTGTCCGATGAGGAGGCCGGATTCGACGGAGTAGAACTGGGTGATGGTTTCGCCGCCGTCCTTGGGGACGAGCTCGAGTTCGTATGCGGCTTCACCGGCGAACTCGGTGCGGGAGAGGGTCTGGATGGACTCGTAGTACTTCTCGGGTGCGGTTTGGGCGTCCATGGCGGCCTGGCGCTTGATCGAGGTCATTTCCTCGTCGGTCATGAGGCGGGGGCCGGTCATGGCGCTGTCGCTCCACGCGGTTTCGCCGTTGAAGACCGTGGTCTGCTCGCCCATTCCGGGGATGGTGACCACGGTGGCCATCATGTTGGGGGCCTTCTGGTAGATGGTCATGTCGATGGCCTGTCCCATGCCGGGCATGGACATGCTGGCCTTGGTGACCATGGACTTGCGGTTCTTGTAGGCCGCTTCGCCGCCGGTGGCCTCGACATACTTCTTGAGCACTTCGGTGCCGCTGGGCAGTTTTTCGCTGGCGGTCGGGGCGTCCTGCAGGGTGGCTGCGAGGGTGCTGGGGGTGATCATCATGCCGGCGCCGCAGACCATGGTGGCTGCGAGCAGGCCGCTCATGGCCATTCGTTTGCGTGAATCGTTTTTCATGGTGTGTCTCCTTTGGAGTTCGTGTGGTATGTGGTGGAGTGTAGTCAGTGTGTGGAGCGGATCCACTTCACCGCTGCATCGAGGGCCGGATCACGCCCGGCCAGCAGGTCTTCGCGGGTGGGCCGGACGGTTTCGTCGGGCTCGACCCCATTCTTTTCGAGTTCGCGGCCGGAGGCCGAGATGTAATTTGAGAATGCGTACTGGAAGCTGTCGCCGTTGGGCAGTTTCTCGACGACGGAGGGCAGACTCATGCCGGCGCTGGTGGATCCGAAGATTCTGGCGACACCGGTGTCCTTGAGGCCGCCGGCGAGGATCTCGGCCGAGGAGATCGAACGCTCGTCGATGAGCACGGCCACGGGCTTGGTGTAGGGGCGTGCGCGTCGATTCATGACGAGCTTGAGGTCGCTGTTGCGCATGCTGAGGCGTCCGAGTTCGGCGGATGCGGTGTCGTTGAGGAGCCATCCGCCGATGCCGTTGCACATCATGATGATGCCGCCGAGGTTGCCTCGGAGGTCGATGATGAGGCCGTCGAGGTCGCGCGAGGCGTTGACGGCGTTTTCGAACTCGGGCATAACGCGCATCGGGTCGAGGAAGGCGTTGAAGTGGAAGTATCCGACGCCGCTGTCGAGCTGTGCGTAGCGGACTTTGACGGGGACCGGGGGGAGGTTGAGCGCCTCGAATTTCGGATCCCTGCTTTCGGCGAGCAGGAGTTCGACAGTGCGCCGCTCGCCGTTGCCGTCGAGGAAGACGGCTTCGAGCGTGTCGCCGACGGGGCCGGTCAGGCGACCCTCGATGGCGAGCGATGAGAACACACCGGGGCGGTCGCCGGTGATCTTCTCGCGTTCGCGCAGGCGGTCGAGCAGTTCCGAGGTTTCGCGCTCGCCGATCGAGACGATCGACCAGCCGGGCATGACGCCGGCTTCGGCGGCGGCGGAGCCCGGCTCGACGGCGAAGACCACGGCCTCGCCGCCGATGATGCGGACGGAGATGCCGCTCTCGCCCTCGCCTGCAGCGCGCTCCTGCTCGTCGTAGGCGGCGGCGGGGATGAGCTGGTAGTGCGAGAGGCGGAGGCGTTCGAGCAGTTCGCGCATGACACCGGCGGCCTCGTCATCGGAGTTCGCCGCCTCGACCATGGGGCGCAGCTCGTCGCGGGCGGCTTCCCAGTTGACCGATTCGAGGTGCTCGGGGCTCCAGTGGCGGTCGGTGATGGTCTGCCAGATCAGGTCGAAGCTGGCCAGATGCTCGGCGATGCGCTCGGCGCTGATCGCGGGCTCGACGGGGAGCGCGGTTTCGATGACGCGCGGGGTTTCCGTCTGCTTGTCGGCGCCGTCGGCGGGGTCGGTGTCGGGGCCGATCACGGTGGTCAGGAACAGCATCAGGAAGACGACGCCGATGCTGACCCAGATGGCGACCTGCTCATCCGGCTTGTTGGTCTTCGACGAGCCGTCGCAGCGGCCGCCGAACATTTTTTTGAAACTCATGATGAAAACCTCCTCTTGGTTCGAATCCGGGCGCTCGAGCCCTTCGCCGAGACTCCCTCCGTTGGACGCTCCGGGTTCGGCGTCTTCTTGGGAGGTGTACCGGTTTGCTTGCGCCTGGATCGTGTCTTTTTGACTTCGTCGTGGGACACGCCCCGATCCGGGCCGGTCCGGGATCGTCCCTTTCCGGCGCTTGGGGTCAGGGCGAAGGTCAGGGTGAACGGCTCGCCGTCGGTTTGGGTGCGCGAACGGGAGAAGACAGCGCGGATGGCGTCGAGATGGGCCAGGACTTCCGCCAGGGCTTGGGGATCGAGCTGTGCGGTTTCGACGCGCATGGAGCTGTTGCGGGACTCGCCGCGGTAGTGGACCAGGCCGTCCTCGAGGGCGGCGGCGAGCTGGCGCTCGGCGTGGGAACTGATCAGGCGCCAGATCCGGACCAGATGCTCGGAGTCTTCGGCGACGCGGTACTCGTCGGCGGCGGCGTCGTAGACGCGCTCGATCTGGCGGCCGGCCTGTCGTGCGCCGACGACGCGGACCATGCCGCAGGATTCGAGCTTTTTCAGGTGGTGGTAGAGCCCGTCGGCGGGTCGGTCCATGAGGGCGGAGAGCTCGGAGACGGCCATGGGGCCTCTGCTGCGGAAGTATTCGAGCATTTCGAGGCGGACGGCGGAGCCGATGGTCTCGAAGTGCGGCTCATCCCGGACATGGAAGACGGGTTCGCGTTCTGGGATGGGCGCGTCTGTTGAGATCATGGGCGTATTGTACAATCATTGAATAAATAGTCAATTTATTCAACTATTGGAATATCGCCGCGGTTTCCACCAGAACGCTGGCGGTTGGCCGCGGCGGCGGGCGACGCTACCGTGCCCCCGAGCCGCACAGGAGCCAGACCGATGACCAGCCCCGGCAAGATGACGGACACCAGGGACCTGTACCAGCACATTTATGAGACCGAGGAGTGGTACGGCAACGCCGAGATCAACCGCTGCCCGGGCGTGCGCCTGTTCCCGCTGTACCGGCACTGGCTGCGCGGCCCGGTGATGGACATCGGCTGCGGGCGAGCGCACACGGTGCGGCACCTGCGCGAGAACGGCTTCGAGGCGGACGGGATCGACCAGATCGACCTCGGCAACGGGATGCTGGTGGGCGACATCACGCGGCCCCTGGATCTGGCGGGGAAGTACCGCTCGGCGCTGTGCATCGATGTGATCGAGCACATCGACGACGAGGGCGTGCTGCGGCTGTTTGAGAACTTCAAGCAGTGCGAGCGCCAGGCGTTCTCGATCCACAACGGCGAATCGATCTGCAACGGGCAGGACCTGCACATCAACCGCAAGCCGTTCGAGGAGTGGCGGTCGATCATCGAGCGGCATTTCACGCTGGTGGAGGAGATCCCGACGAATGCGGAGCAGGTTTTGTATTTGACGGAGGTGGGGTGAGTGGCGTTGTCGCGGGGGAGGGGGTGCGTTTCTGATGGTGCCACTGGCGGCTTGCCCGCCAGTGCGAGGCGGCAGGGAACTTGGCCCGGTTGAGGCGACAGATCGAGCGGGAGCGGTGCCATTTAAGACAGGTCGCGACTCGTACGGCCCGGCACTGGCGGACAAGCCGCCAGTGGCACCAGGCTGCGCCGCTGACCCCTCACCCCAACCCTCTCCCTCAAGGGGAGAGGGAGCCGGAATCCATGTCTCTGGTCCTTCTCCCCTTGAGGGAGAAGGTGGTCTTGTGCGGTTTCAGCACAAGACCGGATGAGGGGGCGGTCGGAGTCTTCCGATCGTCTAAAAAACAACACCGCAGCGGCTGCGCCGCTGACCCCTCACCCCAGCCCTCTCCCGCAAGGGGAGAGGGAGCCGGATCCGCTCTTCTCTTGGTCCTTCTCCCCTCGAGGGAGAAGGTGGTCTTGTGCGACTTCAGCACAAGACCGGATGAGGGGGCGGTCCGAGCATTCCGACTATTCGCTCTCCGTCTTCAAGATCCGAACCGCCTCACCATGGATTCTGTGAAGCACCCCGTCCACATCGCGACTGATGTCTCCGGCAGGTATCCGAAGCACCGCGAGCCCCTGCTCGCGCATCCAAGCATCACGCACACGATCGCTTCGCGCTCTCAGTTGATCGTCGTGCACGCGTCCATCGATCTCGACCACCAGCTTCGCAGCGGCACAGTAGAAATCAACCGTGAACGACCCGATCGGATGCTGCCTGCGAAACTTCAGCCCTGCGAGACGACCGCCACGCAGTTTCGACCACAGCACACCTTCGGGAGGAGTCTGCGATTGCCGCAAATCACGAGCGCGATCTATACGGTCAGGATTGGTCACTGAAGAAGTATGACACCCAGCAGCAACCCTCGCACCTGCGGTGCGAACCCCTCACCCCAGCCCTCTCCCTCAAGGGGAGAGGGAGCCGGAATCCATGTCTCTGGTCCTTCTCCCCTCGAGGGAGAAGGTGGTCTTGTGCGGTTCAGCACAAGACCGGATGAGGGGGCGGTCCGAGCATTCCGACCATCCGAACAACACAGCAGCGGCTGCGCCGCTGACCCCTCACCCCAGCCCTCTCCCTCAAGGGGAGAGGGAGCCGATCCGTCAAATCAACCGATCTTCCTTCGCAATCCCATGCGCCGGCGCCGTATTCAACTGCACCAGCTCCCCCTGCACCTTCTTGGCCTCGTCCGGGTCCACGAAGTCGCTGTGGCAGGTCGCCTTGCCGCCCTCGGCGACCTTGCCCTCGGCCTGCAGTTTCGCCTTGGCCTTCGCGGCGAGTTTGTGGATCTCTTCGGGCTTCAGGTAGCCGCGCTGTTCGAGGATCTTCTTCTGCTCGTCGGTGAGGGCGTCGGAGCGGACGGGCTTGCCTCGTTCGAAGCCGTCGGCCTTGCCGGAGGCGAACTCCTGGATCTCCTTGGAGATGCGGACGGAGCACCAGTCGTGGCCGCACATGGCGCAGAAGTCGGTGTCCACATCGAGGTCCTCGTCGTGATACGCGCGGGCGGTGTCCTCGTCGTAGGCGAGCTCGAAGTGGCGCTTCCAGTTCAGCGCAGCGCGGGCGCGGGTGAGGTTGTCGTCCCAGTCGCGGGTGCCGGGGATGCCCAGGGCGACATCGGCCGAGTGGGCGGCGATCTTGTAGGCGATGCAGCCCTCTTTGACATCGCCGCGTTTTGGCAGGCCCAGGTGTTCCTTGGGCGTGACATAGCAGAGCATGGCAGCGCCGTGGTAGGCCGCGATGGTCGCGCCGATGCAGCTGGTGATGTGGTCGTATCCGGGGAAGACATCGGTGACGAGTGGACCGAGGATGTAGAACGGTGCGCCGTGGCAGAGCGTGCGCTGCAGCTTCATGTTGTATTCGATCTGGTCGAGCGGGACATGGCCGGGGCCTTCGACCATGACCTGCACGCCGCGTCGCCAGGCGCGCTCGGTGAGCTCGCCGATGGTGGCGAGTTCGAGGAGCTGGGCCTCGTCTGTGGCGTCGGCGAGGCCGCCGGGGCGGAGGCCGTCGCCGATGGAGAAGGAGACATCGTATTCGCGCATGAGGTCGCAGATCTGCTCCCACATGTCGTACATGATGTTCTCGCGGTTGTGGACGAGCATCCACTTGGCGAGGAGCGATCCGCCGCGGCTGACGATGCCGATGAGGCGGTTCTTCACGAACTTGAGGTGGCCCTTGCGGACGCCGGCGTGGATGGTGAAGTAGTCCACGCCCTGCTCGGCCTGGTGGCGGAGCGTGTCCATGATGACTTCTTCGTTGAGGTCTTCGAGCTTGCGCCCGATGATCATGGAGTAGATCGGGACGGTGCCGATCGGCACGGTGGAGTGCTCGAGGATGGCGGCACGGGTCGCGTCGAGGTCGCCGCCCGTGGAGAGGTCCATGACGGTGTCGCCGCCCCACTGCTCGGCCCAGCGGAGCTTCTCGACTTCCTCTTCGGTGCCGGAGGACACGGGCGAGGCGCCCATGTTCGCGTTGATCTTGGTCTTGCTGGCGCGCCCGATGCACATCGGGTCGAGGTTGTTGGCGAGGTGCTTGCGGTTGGCGGGGATGATGAGGCGGCCCGCGGCGATCTCATCGCGCACCTGCTCGGGTGTCAGGTGCGGCTCGCGCTCGGCGACGCGGCGCATCTCGGGGGTGATGATGCCGAGGCGCGCCGACTCGAGCTGCGTGACGGGCGTGAAGTTCGGATCGCTCGGGACGGCGCGGATGTAGGTGGTGGCGAGTTTGCCGGAGAGGTAGTCGTCGGCGGTCAGGCCGATGTTGTGCCCGAGGCAGCCGGTTTCGTGGGAGTCGGTCTCTTCGGTGGTCCAGCCGTCGGGCAGGAAGTCCCACGCGGTCTTGGCGCTCGGCGCGGGCATGCCCGGCGTGTCGGGCGAGGAGAACATGCGCGGGCCGCCGATGTTCGGGCGGTTGGCGAACGAGCCGGGCGAGGTGCCCGCGCGGTCGGAGGACGGGTTGTGGGCCTGGCCGTAGGGCGCGGGGAACTTGTCCGAGAGCGTCGGAGAGTCGGCATCGAAGATCGGGTCGTTGACATCGAGCCCGGCGAACTCGTCGGCGTTGTTGTCGCCGACGGTCATCCGCGCGGCTTTGCCGGCGGGCGAGTTCGGGCCGAGGTGCTCGGGGCGGAGCTTGGGGTACGGGTGGGTGTCGGTGTTGTTGGGAGTAATCATGGCGTGCCTCTCGTGAGGGCTCGCCGGACTCGGGTGCAGCGGGCGTGCGCGTGTGCGGGCCCGGATCGCAATCCCTCCGCCGGTACGAACCGGATCAGGTTCAACGGGTGCATCTCAGCCGGCGGATGCCAGCGCCCCGTGCGAATGGTGGTCAGGGGGTAGTGTATCAGAGACCGCGACCGCTCATCGCATACCTGATCGGGCTACAGCACGAAGGAAAGCGGTTGAAGGTCTTCTGGGCTCGATCGTGGGATCAAAATTGACCTTCGTGATGTTATGCATCTTCTTTCGCTGATCGAGATCCCGTTGATTCGTCGGGGGATCCTCGAAATTCAGGTAGAGCAACGCGATGATTTCGGCCTGCTGCCGGTCCGCGTTCCTCAGGGCCACTTCGAGGTGAGGGATGACACCCGGGCCGAGTTGGTAGAGGCCGTACGCCGCGAGGTTGGCGTCTTCCGGGATGTCATTATCCCGGAGGTGCGGAATCAGGATCGGTGCGACAAGGTCCGCGGATTCTGACACGCCGCCGTGGCTGAGGATCAGAGCACACATCAGCTTCTGCTGGTAGTCGTCGCTTCGCAGGCCTGCTTCGAGCTTCTCTCGATATGTGCCTGCGGCTTCCGGAAGACCTCGGAACGCGTTGCGTGCGTTGAACACGAAGTTGTAGTTGCCTTCGCCGTCTCGCGGCAGCTTGTCCTTGCGGAGCCCTTCGATCGAGACATCAACGAGCCGATCCGTGATCGGAAACTTCGCGGACCACTCCTCGTCGTCCGAACGGGCTCGCCATGTCCGGAATGCCCATATCAGGTCGCAAGCCATCTGACGCTGTTGCCAATCGTCAGATCCGAGCGCGTCGTACAACTCTTGCGAGGGCGGGTCTCGCAGATCCAGAATCGCCATCGATGCGCGTTCGGCGTTGTAGTGAACATCGTCATCGCGGAGATCGTTGATAAGATCATCCACAGTCGGCGCGGCGATTGTTGTCGCGATCGGAAGGGCCAAGACAAACAGGACGCTTAGGATTCGCATTCGCTTCATGGCTTCATCGCCCCCGGGTCATCGACCGTAATCGCCCACTGCACGACCGAGGAGGCGGGGAGTGGGGTCACGCCGCAGTGGCGGAGCATGTTCTGGCACTGGGCGAGGTGGTACATGCTGTGGGTGCCGACATGGGTGATGATGGCGGCGCGAGTGAGGGTGAGGACCTTGCCGTCGCGCCGGTGGATGGTGATGGGCTCATCGAGCGGGCCGGACAACGCGGCGGCGCGGAACTCGGCGTCGCTTTCGGTGAGGAGGGCTTTGAGCTGATCGACGGTGAACGGGCCTTCATCGCCGAGCCACGGGCGGCGCTCGCCGCCACGGAGGGAGTCGGTCCAGGAGCGGATCGCGCCGATGGTGTGCGTGATCGTGTCGTGCAGCGAGCCGGGGCCCATTTCGAAGCGCCGGTGGAACTGGTCGTGGGAGAGCGGCGCGCAGGTGTCGAGGATGAGGGCGGTGGCCCAGACGCTGGCGTCGAGAAGGATGGTGACGGGGTCGGCCTGAGCCGGGGATGGTGCCATGGGGTGCCTCCTGCGGCGGAGTGTAGCGGAGGCGGGGTCAGGGCTGGTTGGATTGCATGGCGGCGCGGAAGGTGTCGTAGGACTGCCAGCGCTGGGAATCGCCGGGCCCACCCGACATGTAGTGCGAAACGGCGAGCAACCCGGCCGTCGGACCGCCGACGAGCACCAGACCAGCCGCGAGCCAGGCGACGGTATGCAGAATCTTTCGTGAGCGCCAGTATTGAACCGCCACGATCAGGAACGGTGAGAAAATCAGGAGCCCGAACGCGATGATGTACAGGCGAACATTCAGCAACCTCCATCGACCGGGCAGCTCAGGAATCGATCGCTGCTCGTACCCATCCCAGAAGTCCGTGTGTGTATCGGGGTGCTTGCCCTCCGCCAGGCGAGCGTCGATGAAGGCCAGCCGCTCGGCGTTGATCTGGTCGACCAGCGCGCGGGTTCGATCGAAATAGTTCTCGACATCTCTCGCGTGCGAGACCGCTTCGAGTCCGAAGTGGCCGAAGGTCAGCGTCGATCCAGGATCGCGATCGGGGTGCAGCAGAGATCGAGAACCGGAGGAGTGCAGTTCGACCGAACGCATCGCCGCGAGGTATGCGGTAACATATCGCTGGTCATGGCGCATAAGTGCGAGCGCGAGGGATTCGTGAGCGTCGATGCTTGCCCAGGCGTCGCCGAGAGTCATCAACCCGACCAGCCCTTCGACCGCCTCTTCCGGGGTTACATCAACCTCGGAGCCGAGAAAACCGAACTCCTGGCTGAACAGGAATATCCACGGTGCCTGATGAGCAAGGTCCTCATCGGTTGCCGGTCCGCCATCTCGCGAAACGGCCTCTCTGAGCATCTCTGGATTGGTCTCCTCGTTCGCGAAGACGCCTACCGGGAGCCGCAGTTCATCCTTCCCCTCCGTCCGCGTGTAGCGCAGTGTTTCGAGGAACCCGAGCTGCACCTTCTCGCGTCCGAAGTGCGCATCGGGGTTGAGGTTGATCGCGGCGCGGATGAGTTCGATGGCTCGTTCGAGGTCGGTGAGGTCGTCGGCGGAGCCGCCATTGGCGATCCAGCGGTGGGCGTGGTGGGTGCCGAGGTTGGCGAGGTAGCGGTACTCGTGCTCGGTGCGTGCCGGGTCGTTCTCGGGGATGGTGTCGAGGATGGCGCGCTTGCGGGCCATCCACTCGACGGCTTCGTCGTAGCGATTGAGGCGGTCGGAGGCGACCGCCGCGTCGTCGTAGAGTTCGAGGTTGTTCGGTTCGGATTCGAGCTGCCTGGTGACGCGCTCGAGGCGCATGGCGTAGTACTCGGGGGGCCAGCGGTCGATGCGCCCGAGCAGCACCTCGACGACGCCGGGCAGGCCCGCGGCCTCCTGCGCGAGGGTGTCGCGGTCCCAGAAGCAGGCGAGCGCGGCCTTGGCGGTCAGGAGGATGAGGGCGGCGCCGAGGGTGAGGTTCAGGAGGGTGCGTCGGTGCATGTCTCCCTTATACGGCGAAATATCCCGGCGGGTCCCGGGAAATGGCGGTAACAACAGGTGAACCGCTTCCTTTGTGTCGCACGCAGCAATTCGCCGCGGGGATACGGGACCCTGAGTTCGCGCTCTGGGTTCTCATGGTGGCGCGTTTGGTGATGTGGCGGCTTGTACGGCCCTGCACTGGCGGGCGAGCCGCCAGTGGCACCGGAGGCGGTCATTTCCGCTTGGAGTAGAGGTCGGCGAATGCTTGTTCGATGGTTTCGAAGTCGAACTCGAAGGCGTGGTCTTTGAGGCGCGTTGAGGCGCAGTAGCGGCCGTAGAGGGCGAGTTCGGGGTCGGTGCGGAGGATGAGCTTCGAGCCAACGCGCACGGCCCACGCGGGGGTTGGCAGGCCGATGGGCATACCAAGCGAGCGGCGGAGGGCGCGCATGAAGTGTTTGTTGGAGACCGGGTTGGGGGCGGTGGAGAGGTAGACGCCGCGCATGGTGCCGTCTTCGATCGCGCGGGTGAATAATCGCGCGAGGTCGCGCTCATGGATCCAGCTCATGCCTTGCTTGCCTGAGGCGACGGTGCCGCCGAGGCCGAGGCGGGCGAGGGGGCGGAGGCGCTTCATCGCGCCGGTGTTGGCCGACAGGACGAAGCTGGTGCGCAGGATGACTTTGCGGACGGCCTCGGGGCAGGCGCGGTGGAACTCGGCTTCCCAGGCCTGCGCGACATGCGGGGCGAGGCCGTAGCCGGGCGGGGAGTGCTCATCGCACCAGAGGGCGGGTGGGTCGCCGACGATGTGGGCGGTGCTCATCTGGACCCAGGCCTTGGGTGGATTGGACGCGGCGCGGACGGCCTCGCCGAGTACGCGGGTGGACTCGACGCGCGAGCGGAGGATCTGGTCGCAGTGGTCGGGGGTCTTGATGCAGTCGACGGTGCGCCCGGCGAGATTGATGACGGCGAGTGCGCCGTCAACTTCCTGTGACCAGTCACCGAGCGTGCGCGCGTCCCAGCGCAGGTGACGGAGGCGCGAGTCCGTCGATTGCGGCGGGTTGCGCGAGAGCGTAACGACCGAGTAGCCCGCTTCGAGGAGGTGGCGGCTGAGGGCGGTGCCGACCTGGCCGGTGCCGCCGGTGATGAGGACGCGTGGGGGGTCAATGGGCTGGGTGGTCATGGAACGGCTCCTCGGGGGACTGTTCATTGTTTTCAATAATTATTGAAATATACTGGGTGTCCTTTGACGGGGCAAGTGAAAATGAGGAGAAAACGGAGAGAGCCAGAGCGGGAAGCGAGCATGGCTTTGGCGGTTGCTTGTACCCATCGCTTGCGCGATTGGGCTCTACATTCGCTTTCAGCATCGAGTGGTCGGAAGATTCGGGCCGCCCCCTCATCCGTCTGACGATCTTCGATCGTCAGCCACCTTCTCCCGCGAGGGGAGAAGGGATAAAAAAGCAGGGCGACGCCCTGTGCTGCGTCGCCCCGCTCGGAGAGTCTGAATTGTGGATGCCGATCAGGCGGTCTTCTGGTGCTTGTGCACACCCTCGCGGATCTCTTCGATCAGCTTCTTGTTGAAGGCGGGAAGATCGTCGGGCGTGCGGCTGGTGACGAGGGCCTGGTCGCAGACGCATTCCATATCGACCCAGCGAGCGCCGGCGTTCTTGATGTCGTTCTTGATGGACGGGAAGCTGGTGACTTCGCGCCCGTGGAGCACGCCGCAGTCGATGAGGATCTGCGGGCCGTGGCAGATCGCGCCGACGGGCTTGCCGGCCTTGAAGAACTCGCGGACGAAGGTGGTGGCGTCTTCGCGCATGCGGAGCTTGTCGGGGTTCATGACGCCGCCGGGAAGAACGAGCGCATCGTATTCGTCAGCGCGGCCGGTGGCTTCCTTGATGGTGCAATCGACATCAACCGAATCACCCCAGTCGCCGTTCTTCCAGCCCTTGATCTGCCCCTTCTCGGGGGCCACGATGTGAACGGTGGCTCCCTGCTCCTTCAGGGCCTTGACGGGCTCGGTGAGTTCGCTCTGCTCGTAGCCGTCGGTGGCGAGGACGGCGACTTTGCAATCGTTGAGTTTGGTGGACATGGTTTGGACCTCCGTTGTTGATGCGTTGAATGAATGAGTTCGAAAGAAGCGCGCATCGGAATGGACACGCGATACCACACTCTTCAGCGCTGAGGTGACGCGCTGATGAGCGTGTGATGAAGTGCGATTCATTCGGCGATCGTGATTTTCCCGCATATCACGGAGGAATCTGGGTACAGGTCGCCCGAGGGCTCAGTCGCGCAGGAGCCCGGCAGCGCGCAGGGCTTCGAGCATCTCGCGCGTGAACGCGCGGGCCTCTGCCGATCGGAGCACGGAGCTGTGATCGTCGCCGGGGACGAGCTTGATGTAACCGGTGTCGGCGGGGCTTTCGGGGCGGATGTCGTCGAGTCGGTCCTTGAGGAGGATGACGGCTTTGTGCAGGTCGTAATTGTCCTGCGTGCCGCAGATCAGGCGGATGCGGGTGCGCCAGAGCGGGGCGTAGCGGTCGGGGTCGGCGGCGAGCTTGGCAGCGAGGTCGTGCTGGCGATAGGAGTTTGCGATGTCGGGGTTGATGTTGCCGGTGTCGGGATCGAAGAGCGCGGCGGGATTGCCGGCGGGGTTGCGCGGTCCGAATGCGGCGAACCAGGAGTCCCATTGCTGGGCGGAGGTGTTGTCGGGGCCCATGACCTCTTCCATTCGGTTTTCCTGGCGGATGGTCATGCCGACGACGCCGCCCGAGGTGTAGGACGGGACGGGCTCGCGCTCGCCGGATTCGGCGGTGCGGAAGTACATGTTGTCGGCTTGGTAGATGTTGACGGCCTGGAAGGCGCTGAAGTAGACGGGATCGGGCGCGCTCGAGAAGGCGAGGCCGAAGGTTTGGGGGTAGGACAGCGCGAGGTGGAGCACGGTCCAGCCGCCGGAGGAGTGGCCTCGGAGGATGCGGGCTTCGGGACGGTCGACGAGGTTGAACCGCTCGGTGAGGTGCGGGATCAATTCCGTGACCAGCGCTCTGCCGACGGGGCCGTTGTTGTCGCTGTCGAGGAACAGGTGGTGACCGTTCGGACCTTCGGGATCGAGGGTGATGAAGAAGGCGTTGCGCGCGAGGCGGGCGGCATCGGGGTCGGTGCTGCGCTGGCGGCGACGCGGCTCGGAGAGAGCGCCGAGGTGGTTGCCGCCGAAGCCGGGGATGTTGTAGAGGGCCGGGTACGCGCGGTCCGGATCGTGATCGAGCGGATAGACGACGGCAGCACGCAGGAACGCGTCTTCGCCTCGGAACGCCGAGAGCAGCTCGGAGCGGAACTCCACGATCTCCACGCCGGTGGCGCGCAGGGCTTCAGGGTCGCGCTCGGATTCGGTGACGACGGAGTTCAGAACGAGGCGGTGGTTGCCGGGCTGGCCGATGGTGAGGGAGATGATGTCGCTGGAAAGGTTGCCGGGTTCGCGCGACCAGCTCGAATCGGAGCGGTGGGTGTCCAGGACGGCCTGGGCTCGGTACTCGCCTTCGGGGAGCTGGCTCCACTTGACGGGGAAGGGGGTGGCGAGGTCGGTGAGGCGGACATCGACGCCGGGCTTGAGGTCTTTGACATCGAAGCCGAACATCGGCTGGGGCGACGAGAAGAACGGGCCGCTGGAGGGTGCCGCGCGACGGAGGCGCGGGTTGGACGCGGCGTCGGCTTCGCTGATGAGGTACACGACGATGCGCCCGGAAAGGGGTTCGCTGGCGACCTGCGGATCGATGCTGACGCTGAGGGTGGTCTGCGCGGCGGCGAGTGAGGGAAGGAGCAGCAGCAGGACGACGGAGAGGAGGAATCGGGCGGTGCGCATGGAGCGGTCCTTGTGAATCGGCGGCGGTCCGCCGCGATGCATACCCTACCCGCAGCGATGCCCGAAGATTCAGCCAACAGCGACGGCCCCGACGCGGTTCAGATGAAGGGGGAGGACTGGTACGACCATCCGAAGTGGTACGACATCCTGCATGCGCGGGGGACGGCGGCGGAGGTGACGGGCGTGGAGGCGATCGCCGAGCGGTTCGCGGGGTGGGTGCGCGAGGATCGGTATCTGAACCTGCTTGAGCCGGCGTGTGGGACGGGGCGGCACCTGCGGGTGGCAGCGCGCCGGGGTCACCGGTGCTGGGGGATCGACCTGTCGGAGCCGATGCTGGCGTACGCGAAGCAGAAACTGGATGAAGCCGGGCTGCGAGCGACGCTGGTCAAGCAGGACATGTCCTCGTTCACCCCCTCGGATCTGGGCCTCGGGCGGGAGCGGATCGATGTGGCATTGTGCTTCATCAACAGCGTGCGGCATCTGCCGACCGACGAGGCGATGGTGGGCCACCTCAGGAGCGTGAAGCGGGTCTTGAGCGGCGAGGGGGTGTACGCCTTGGGACTCGGGCTGGCGTCGTACGGAAGCGAGCGGGAGTCGGAGGATGTGTGGAAGGGCTCGCGGGGGCGGTGCAGCGTGACGCAGATGGTGCAGTATCTGCCGCCTCCGAACCGTGTGATCGGGACTTTGGGTTCGGAGATCGAGCCGATGCGCAACGAGCGGGTGATCAGCCAACTGGCTGTTGCGACGCCGAGCCGCGAGGTGTTCGTGTCGCACTCGTTCTCGCTGCGGACCTACAACGCCGAGGAATGGCGGGCGGTGCTGGACAAGGCGGGGATGCGGGTGGTGGGCCTGGTGGACGAGTTCGGGGATGATCTGGACTGGGACTGGCGATCTGGCTCGCCGGGGTACGCGGTGTTCGTGCTGCGAGGCGGGCGATGACAGTTCAGAGCGGGGAGGCGTTGGCCGATAAGTGTGTGGGGGACCATCGGCGGGGATCGCGTTGCAAGGGGGCGGAGGCGATCGGTTACAGTGTCGTGGCCCCGAGGAATCACAGAACTCACGGACCGGGAACAGTGCTCATGAACAGTTTGCTCGCCAACGGCCCTCGTCGGACTCTCTCGTCAGCTCGGAGCGGGCTGCTATGGATCGTGATGATGGTGGCTGCGGGTGTGGGGCTGGGCGGGTGCTCGGGGACCCAGTCGCACAGTTTCACGCTCTCCATGCCGCAGGACCTTCAGCGGATGGCGGTGGATGTGGAGAACTATCGCGGGCATGTGGAGGTGGTCGCGGACGCGAGCGCCCGGAACATCACGGTGGACGGCTGGGTCTGGCTCAGCGCGGAGGCGAAGGAAGCGGGCGGCGAGGAGCCGCACACGCTGACGGATATTGATGCGCGGATCGAGAGATCGGAGAACGCGCCGGGATCCGGTGTGCTGCGTGTTCGGACCTCGACGGAGCACTCGGAGTTTCACGATCACCATGTGCGCCTGGTGATCCGCGCTCCCCGCGTCGATGGGCTGCGGATCGTGAACAGGGGCGGGTATGTGGAGGTGGTGAACGCGGGCGGCGCGATCGAGATCGAGAACCACACGGGGGGGATTCAGTTCCGCTCCTCGAAGCCGATGGTGGACCCGGTGACGGTGCTCGCGACGGACACGAACATCTGGTACCAGATTCCCGAGGGTTCGACCGGAGACATCGAGATCGAAACGCTCGAGGGGCGCGCGGTGTACAAGGACGATCTGTCCGGCAGCGAGGGGACCTACACGACCCGAAGCCAGGACGGCACGCGCGGCACCACGATCCGCACGGTGCTGGCCGAGGGCACAAACCCCGTGACCATCCGGACCAACCGCGGCGATATTCGTCTGATGGTGATGGAAGACCCCGTGGGCTACAAGCGGAACTTCTACAGCGTCATGCCCGACCTTCGCGACTACACGCGACACAGCGGCGGCCGCCGGTACACGCGGAACCTGCCCGACGACGATTACCGGTGAGTTGAAACATCGCAGGCACCCGCTGCTGCTGCACAGCTCAGGGACGCTTTCGCGGGAGCGAATCGCGCAGGCGGTCGAGCGATGATCGGGCCTGGTCCATTTCCTGCTCGGTGAGTAGCCGCCGGCCGTAGCGCGACTCGTAGTACAGCATGGCGAGCGAGCCGAGGGCGTCGGCGGCGTCAGGAGCGGTGGCTCGCAGGGATGCCGCGTGAACGCTGGCCGGGACGCCGGACGGCCTGGGCAGCCCTGCGCGATCCAGCAGTTCGAGTGCGCGATGGAAGAACCGGACCTGGCGGGCACGCTCGGCCCGATCGGGATCGGTGTATTCCGTGCGGCGGGCAGATCGCCTTCCTGCGATGGTTTTCAGGACCGCGCGGGCCACGAACGCAGCGCCGATGAGCATCGCTCCGAGCGCCGCCACGGTTGCGAAAGAGAGGACGGATCGGATCAGATCCTCTCGGACACCGCCGGGAACGCGATCGCTGTCGATCCCCTCGGCGAGGTTTCGGGCGCGTTCGAAGATGCCCAGCGGTCCCTCGGAATCGGCGCGCAGCAGATCGTTCTGTCGTTCGCGGTCGAAGCCGATGACATTGCTGGACCACGCGAACTGGAGACGGTCGAACCATTGTCTCAGGGTGGGGATGAAACCGGTCGGCGGGCTGTGGATGGCCTGCAGACTGAGGCGGGGTGAGGGGTCGTAGGTTTTCCAGGTCTCGATGTACTCGATGCCCTCGTCGGGCCGGTTGATGTACTCGGCGTTCTCCTGCTCCTGGAGGTCGGTCGGCGAGAAGTTCGGGCGGCGATCGACCATCGCCTCGACCCATGCGTGGGCGTGCGACTGGCGGACGGTGTAGGACTGGGTTGCCGAGTTGTACTCGGTGGCGAGAAAGCCCGTGACCACACGGGCGTCGATCCACACGCTGCGGCAGAGGGCGGCGAGGGCCGATGCGAAATACTCGCAGTGTCCGGCCGGGTTCTCGAAGAGGAACGCCTCGATGGGATCCTGGTCGGGTTCGAGCACCATCATGTCGAGCGTGTAGGCGTAGTTGGTGCTGAGGTGGTCCTCAAGGTAACTGACGATGGACTCGGAGACGCCGGGGAGCAGGACCGAGCGTGGGTTGTCCGGATCGAACTCGGGCACTCGGTCGCCGATGATCTCGAGGGCGAGAGCGCGGATGCGCGAGTCGGGAGCTGCAAATATGTTGTCCGATGGACGCTCAAAGATCGTGCGCCGATCCCGTTCGCGGAGGATGGCGGGCGCATCGGGCGCGACGAGGACGGCGTAGTTCACCGGGCCACGGTGGTTGCGGTAGCGGATCTGGCCGTCGACGGGGCTGATGGTGATGCGCCGGCGCGAACCCGGGACCGCAATCTCCTGCGGCTTCCAGATGGTGAAGAGTTCGCTGGAGTTGAGGTTGCGGATCGACACGCGAAGCTCGATGTTCGCCGCTTCGCTTTCGTAGCTGGAGGGGAACCGATCGTCGTTGTAGACCCTGATGTGCTGCTGCTCGCTCTCGGCGCGGGTGGTGCGGTACCAGACGGAACTGGAGTGGTCGAAATCATCGAGGACCGCGCCGCGCAGGCGGTGGGTCTGGTTGGCGCGGTACGGATTCGTGCCGCCGTCGGAGAGTCGCTGGAGGATGGTGGCCTCGAGGACGACGGCGGGGCTTTCGGTGATGGTCCCGGGCCTGCCGAGGCGGACCTCGTTGTTGAAGCCGGTGGAGGTTCCGTAGGAGGCGGGCTGCCAATCGCCGAACGCACCGCCGCCGATGTCGCGCGGCATGAGCAGGAAGACGACGGCGGCGGTGGCGCTGACACCGACGAGGGTGGAGGCGATGAGCCGACGGATGGTGCGCCGGATGGGGCGGTCCATGGGGTGAGCCGGCGGCGTTTCGGGTTTGGCGAGCCCCGCCTCGACGCGCCTCGCGTGCGAGCGGAGCTGACCGGAGTACAACTGGTACAGGACGATCGTCCAGAACGCGAGGGGCAGGTACATCAGCAGGACGAGCGCGACCTGCAGCGTGACGGAGGTGAGCACCGCGCTGATGGAGACGAGCAGACTGAGCATGATGAGCTGCGCCTGGTCGCGCGGCGTTCGGGACTCGAAGAGTTTGATGAGTTGCAGATACACGAGGTACTGCGCGACGACGGATACCGCGTCGGCGAGCTCGCCCGTGGCGGCACGGAACATCAGCACGAGCGCGGCGACCAGCATCGTGTTGGCCACCCACCTCGGCATCGGCGAGAGCAGGCGATCGCGGAACATGATGAAGGAGGCGCCGACTCCGACGGTGCCGATGAGCAGGATGAGCGCATCAAGCTCGGCCACGGCGTTGGCGAGGATGCTGACCCAGACGGTCAGGTGCGAGGCGAGGTGATAGCGGCGGTACACGGTCGTCACGAGCGTCCCCCCGCGGGCTCGGCCGAAGCCGGAGGCATCATGCGCTTGAGGATGTCTGTGGTAAACAGTTCCGCGCCGGCCGGGGCGGCCGATCGCGACGATGCGGCCTGCACGCGGATCAGCCGGGTCTGGCTCGGCGCGGTCGTGGAATCTGCGGGGCTCGCGAGCCGAGCATCCGACAGGTCGATCCTGGCGAGGGCTTCGAGGATCGCGCTGGTGCGCTCCTGAGACTGCGACGGCTCGATGTCGATGCCGAGTTGGGGCACGCGAAGACCGGCGCCGATACTGCAGCGCGATGCCAAAGTCGCGAGCGACGCGGCGAGCGTGATCGCCGATTCCGATTCGCTCTCGGTTTCATCTCGATCCGAGCGCTTCGAGGATGGCTCTGGCGCGGGGTCGAGGGCGAGATCGATCAGGATCGATGCGGCGACCGGCGACGCGAACTCGCGCGTACGCAGGCCTCCGGAGCGGGCCGACTGCTTCCAGGCGATACGGCGCATGGGGTCGCCGGGCTGGTACTCGCGGATGGCGTAGAACTCGAGCCCGAGGCCGCGCCGATCGTGGCGCTCGGTTTCGGTGCGTCCTCGCCCGCCTCCCGACAGCAGCAGCGAAGGCGGCAGGTCCACAACGCGCGGGAGCACGAGCAGCTCGTCGGGCGAGGTGACCGTCACCGACTTCAGAACGATTCCGAAGGGGAATGTGGTGGAGATGGTGACGGGGTCGAAGCGGTGGATGCCCCGCGAGCGACACGGCATGACCGCGCTGAGGTCCGCGGTGGAATCCGGCGCGGCGATATCGATGAACGCTTCCACGATCGGTCTCGCGCGATCGCGCCGACGGAGCTTTCGCCGCGGGCGATCGGCCTCGATGAGGTCGATCGCCATAGCGGGCACGCGTCGGCGCTTGTTGCGCAGCCGGTAGGAAAAACGGGCGTTGGACCCCACTTGGGCGGGCGCGATGGGGCGACGCTCCACTTCGAGGCCCATCATCATTGCGCCGGAGATAACACCGCTCACGAGCATCGCGCCGAGGGCGACGCCGAAGACGATGAACAGCAGGTTGTTCTGGCTGTTGATGGAACCGATGCCGAGCAGGACGGTGACGACGATATAGAACACGCCGCCGGAGTGCATGTGGTAGCGGCGCGAGAGAACGGGCTTGGCGGGCTTGGCGCTCTTGACCGGCTTGGAGAGGAGGGTGGTCCTGAGTGCGCTCACGCGAGCCCTTTCGCTGCTCTGATCCGCGGACTGCTACAGCCAAGGGTACGCACGAAACCGCGTTGGGGTTTCGATCTTGGGTTTGTGCGGCTTACGGAGCGAAGTCAGCGAAATCAGGGTCCGTCGCGGAATCGCTCGTACTGCCCGTAGAGATCCTCGGGTTCTTCACCCAGATCGGTGTCGGTGCCGCGCGTCATGACGACGAGCAACCGCTTGGAACGGCTGGGCATACGGAAATACCCGGTGGCGGGGTCGCGACCGGAGCGTCGGGCGAAGACGCCGATGTCGTGATGGAATGTTCCCGCGCCGATCAGGTCGATCGGCAGGGCGAACGATCCGTCGCCCATCGTGGTGCCGCGCGCGAGCGAGCGGCGCTTGAGCTGACCGGGGTCGAGCTGCACATGCAGGGTGACACCCGAGAGGCCATCGCCTTCGTGCAGTCGCGGGTCGTCGGCGTCGACGATGGTGATGGCCGAATAGTCACCGGCAATCACGCGTCCCTGAAGCTGATACCCGCCGCCGGAACAGGCCGGGATCGTCGCTGCGCCAATGAGCAGGCCGATCGCGATCGCGAGCCGCCGAAAAAGACTGATGTTCATCCTCATGCTGTTGCTCCCGCCCCCACTTCGTCGTTCGCGTCTTCCTGTTGCTGCGTCTCTTCGGAATTCTGCGGCTGGGTGTCCTGCGAAGCCGACTCCTCTGGCTCGCTGGTCACGGCCTTGGATGCCGGCTTCTGCTCGGTGATCATGTTCGACAGGCCGGGGAAGACATCGTTCACCGGCGGCAGGTCCTTGATCGCCGACAAGCCGAAGACCTCGAGGAATCGCTTGGTCGTGCCGTAGAGCAGCGGGCGACCGAGTTCCTCAGCGCGACCGGCGATGGTGACGAGGTTCTTTTCCATGAGCCCGCGAAGCACCTCGCCGCACGCCACGCCTCGGATCGTCTCGATCTGGACGCGGGTGATGGGCTGGCGGTAGGCGACGATGGCCAGGGTCTCGATCGCGGCACGCGAGAGTTTGCTCGACTCGCGCAGCCCCTGGATCGCGGCGATCGCCGGGGCGAACTCCGGGAGCGTCATGACCCGATAACCGCCCGCCACGGACTCGATCCGGAACGCACGCCCGGTCCGTTCGTACTGCTCGTTGAGCACCTCGACGGCGGCCTCGATGGTCTGGCTGGGCTTGGGGAATACGCCCGGATGGTCGCGCATCCCGGTCGCCTCGGCGATTTTGCCCGCGGCGAGCGGCTTATCCATGGTGAGCAGCAGCGCTTCGATCGCGCTGGGGATGCGATCGGGCGAAAAAGGCGGTTTCTGATCGCCGGTTTCGGTCCCAGTTGTGGGCCCTGTGGCGGACGCGGGTTCGTTCGTCGCGGTCTTGCTCATGCGAGCATTCTAGCGGATCAAGCGCCCGTGCCGGGCTTCTTTGAGGGATGCGAGATTTTCCGGACCTGTGAAAATAGATCGAATGCAGCGTCGAGATCGCACAAAGTGACGGGTATCGTCGTACTTTGGCGAATGGGACTTGCATGGTCACCGATTCGGTGTCAGGTTCCACCTCCCGGGTGATTCGGCACCCGGTGTTTTCCCGCCTTCCAATGAAGGACACCGAGAGATGACCCAGCACACATCGGAGCAGGCCGACGCCTCACAGATCGCCGCGGCCCTGCCGAGCTACGAGCAGACCCTGCTCGATCTCGCGCAGCGCGATGCCCGGCGAGCGATCGAGAACCCTGAGGAGCGCGCCGCCCGCAGTGTGGCTCTCTGGATGGCCGATCAGGTCGCCGAGCACGCCCGACGCGCGAACCTCGACCCGGATTTCGTACGGGTGATGCAGGAACAGGCCAAGCGGATCCGCGAGCAGGTGCTGGCGCTTCCCCGGGCGAAGTGAGCGATTACGGGCGCTCCGGTTTCGCGCCATCAATGAGCACATCCCGGATCAGCCGTTCGACGGCTGCGGGATCGGGCAGCGCGTCGAAGCCCGCAGCATCTGTCATAGGTCTGGCGCTCTGCATCGCTCCAACTGTCCCGAAGTCCAACGAACCGAGTCGCGGCATACGCTCGATCTTCCAGAGCGGCCTGCTGCGCTTGCCGCTCTTCTTCAGCGTGACAGCACGCGGATAGTAGCTGGCGACTTCGCTGTACCCCTCGATTCGCGGGATAATGTGGAGACAGCGTCTATCGGTGACCGCGAATAGTGTTCCTTTCGCGCTCTTCCACAGCCAGTACGGTGTAAGTAGCGGCAAGATACCGATAAGAATAAACAGAACTCCGAGCACAAGCACAAGTGCCCGCGATTCAGCAATCTCATCTGGCTGGGTAAGACCCCGCCATGTGAGCACGCCGGCACAGCCGATCCAAAAGAGCCCGAAGAATCCCGTGAAGACAGCGGGATTCCGTATGAGTCGCCAGACCATCGGCCGATCGGCCCACACCAGCCGCTCACCTTCCGCCAATTCTTCGAACAACCTGCTGTCCGAAAGAGCGGCAGGGCTTCCGTGCTGACGATGGTGCTTGCGTGCAGTCTCGTCCGGGGTGAACAGCAGTTCGCAGATCGCTCGCTCGACCGCACGAACATCCGGAGTGTTCTGGAGAAAAATGCCGTTGCAGCCATTCGGCAGATTGGCTCCACGACGATCCATACCGTTCTTGACCGTTGAAAGTTCAAGATCGCCGCGTCCCTCACGACCATCGAACCGGCACACCATCCCGACCGATCCCGGATAAAGCGAAACCGCTCTGTAGCGACTGTCTCGATCGATCCCGACCCCCAGCAGCCGCTGATCGGTAAGAATCGCGGGATGTCGGGCATGTATCCGGTGAACGACGCGCTCCGATTCGGTCAACTGACTATCCAGATCGACCTGTTGCGGGTCGCGGTACGACCGGAGTGGCTTCGATGGGGCATCACCGTTCAATACCGCGTCTCCCCCGGCACATCGAACTCCGTGAGCAGCGTGTCGCGGATGAGGCGCTCCAGCGTTCGTGCATCGTCCACCGCCATGAACCCCTCCGGGGTCGTCACGGTATCGCTGCTGCCGCCGCGCTCCCGGATGCGGATCGACTTCACGAAGATCACATCGCCCGACCCGTTCTTGCGTTCGACGCGGCTCATGTTTTCGAGATCGTCCGGGCCGTAGGACTTGATGGTGGTCGTGCGCAGCGCGTGCTGCCAGATGATGCAGCGACGATCCGTCAGCGCGTAGAGCGTCTTCTTCGCCGACCGCCTCGCCCAGATCGGGGCGCTGAGCATGGCGAAACCGACCAGAACAAACGGCACGCCGAAGAGCGCGAAGACGATCTGGATGATCTGCGCGCCGCCGCCGATGCGCCCGAACAGCACACCGCTCGCCCCGAGAATCCAGAACACCGAGAACGCGGTCCAGGGGATGCCGAAGAGCAGGATGGGCAGCGCCCGTCGACCCATGAGCGCGGCGTCGGGCGTCCCCGCCCAGATGAGCTGCTCCCGATCGTCGAGTTCGCGCGCGATGCGCGGATCGGACATCGGGTCGGCCCCGTCGGAGGAGTCAATCCGCTCGGGTTCGCCGAAGTTGCGTCCAGGGTTCTTGTAGTGCTTCGACACCCCCGCAATGTACCCTGACTTCGTGCCCGAATGAGTTTTTTACACCCCCCGATGTCCCGCAACCCCCACGCTTCACGCCGGTTTCGGTACACTCCGCCGTTCGGTTGGCGGCGTGGCGGCCCGTGACCGGTCTGTGAACATCCCATGAACGAGAACACCAGCGAACACGAGCTGGGGAACGCGCGGTCGGCGTCCCCGGCGGAGCAGGCCGCGCCTGCGGGCGAACGCGCGTCGGGGCACGACAGCGCGGTCAGCGAGCTTCTGCGCGTCGCCGTCCCCGCCGTGGTCACCATGACCTCCTACACGGTCATGCAGTTCGTCGACAAGCTCATCGTCAAGGAGCTCGGCCCCGACGAGCTCGCGGCGGTCGGCAACGGCGGCCTCGCCGCCTTCATCCCGGGCGCGATGATGATGGGCCTGCTCGGCGTCATCAACACCTTCGTGAGCCAGAACCTCGGCGCGGGCCGCCCCCAGCGCGGGTCGGCCTACGCATGGAACGGGCTGTACCTCAGCGTGCTGGCCTGGGTGGTGGTCTTCATCCCCTTCGCGATCTTCCTGCCCCAGGTCTTCCTCGCCCAGCAGGCCGTTTTCAATCTGCAGGCCCCCGGCGAAGCCGTCACGGCCATGCAGAACCAGTACGGCGGCATCCTGCTGCTGGGGATGATCTTCACGCTCGGCAGCCGCGCCCTCGGACACTTCTTCTACGGCATCCACAAGCCCTCGGTGGTGATGGTCTCCGCGCTGGCGGCGAATGTGGTGAATGTCCTGCTCTGCAACTACATGGTGCTGGGGCGGATCGGGATTCCCGGCCTGGAGATCCAGACCTCCTACGCCGGCATGGGCGTGCTCGGAGCGGCCCTGTCCACGGTCATCGGCGGCGCGGTGGAACTGCTGATCCCCTTCGCGCTGTTCCTCGCGCCCAGGACCGACGCCGCCTACCACACCCGTCGCGCGTGGCGCTACAGCGGCGTGCACATCAAGGACATCCTGCGCATCGGCTGGCCGGCGGGGCTGATGGGCGCCAACGAACTCGTGTGCTGGTTCGTGTTCATGACCGGGTTCGTGGCCCACTTCGACAAACCGGGCCAGCCGGCGGTCAACAACGCCGCGGGCTGGATCACGCTGCAGTACATGCACCTGAGCTTCATGCCCGCGGTGGGCATCTCGATCGCGCTCACGGCGATCGTGGGCAAGTACATCGGCGCGAAGCGCATCGATATCGCCGTCAAACGCGCATGGCTCGGCCTCGGCATGACCGTGATCTACATGTCGTTGTGCGCCGGGGTCTTCGTGATCTTCCGGCACTGGCTGGTCGGCCTGTTCACCGGCGAAGAGTACGACCCGGCGACGACCGAGCAGATCATCGCCATCGGTTCCAAGCTCCTGATCCTCGCCGCCATGTTCCAGCTCTTCGACGCGATCGCGATCTCGCTCTCGGGCGTGCTGCGCGGAGCGGGCGACACCGTGTGGCCCGGCGTGGTCACCATGATCCTCAGCTGGGGCATCATCGTCGGAGGCGGGTGGTACTTCGTGGCCTACCACGAGGACCTCGGCTCGCTGGGCCCCTGGATCGCCGCCGCGGCGTACATCATCGCGCTCTCGATCGCCCTGTTTATCCGCTTCCTGGGTGGGAAATGGAAGCACATGAAGATCCTGCGCGAGCATGAAGCCGACGAGGCCGGCCTCGCCGGAGCCCTGCCCGATGCCGAGAGCGGCTACGACCTCTCCGGCTACGACCCGGCCTCCGTCTCGCCCCAGCAGGGTCCGTCGCCATCCTGAGGCCCGATCCGGGCGGACAGGAGCGGCCAGATTTGAGGAATCGGCCCGATTTTCCTACGATGACGCGTCGCGATGCACTCCGGCCCGAAGCGCCGGGAGGCGACGCGACTTACCGAATACCCCGAACCAGACAGGGAGCACAGGTTCATGGCCCAGAGTCACGACCCGATGGACATCATGATCGGCGCCAGCGAAGCGGCGGGCGACACCGCCGCGGCGGCCCAGCACATCCGCGAGGGCGACGCCTGCCGCGAGCGCGGCGACCGCACCGGCGCGATCGCGGCGTTCCGCAAGGCCGTGCACGCCGCTCCCAACGACGGACGCGCCCTGTTCAAGCTCGCCTACGAGCTCGACCTGGTCGGCGAAGAGAACGAGGCCATCGCCCTGTACGAGCGCGCCGCCGAGCAGCGCCCGGCACCGGTCAATGTCCTCATCAACCTCGCCGTGCTCTACGAGGACCAGGGCGACTACCGCTCCGCGGAGAAGTGCCTGCGCCAGGTGCTCGACACCAACCCGAACCACCCCCGCGCCCGGCTGTACCACGAGGATGTCGTCGCCTCGAAGGACATGTACATCGACGAGGAGCAGGACCGCGACCTCGCCAAGCGCAACGCGCTGTACGACACCCCGGTGACCGACTTCGAACTCACCGTCCGCGCCCGCAACTGCCTCAAGAAGATGAACATCCGCACGCTCGGCGACCTCCTGCGCGTCACCGAGGCCGAGCTGATGGGCTACAAGAACTTCGGCGAGGCGTCGCTCATAGAAATCAAGCAGATGCTCAACGCCAAGAACCTGCGCCTCGGCCAGGGCCTGGAAGAGCAGCACCGGCGCATGCGGGCCCGAGTCTCCGATTCGGTCAAGGGTCAGGGCGGCAACGAGGGCATCCTTGCCAAGTCGGTCGTCGAACTCGGGCTGTCCGTGCGTGCCCGCAAGGCGCTGCAGGTCCTGGGCATCCAGACCATCGGCGACCTCGCCGCACGCACCGAGGCCGAACTCATGGGCGTGAAGAACTTCGGCTCGACCTCGCTCGACGAGGTGAAGGAGCGCCTGGCCGCGTTCAACCTGTCGCTGCGTGAGCTGAGCTTCTGACCGACCCGACACCTTCGAAATGATAAAAGGTCGCCGATTCGGCGGCCTTTTTCGTTATGGTGGTGCGAAGGAGGTAGCCCATGAAGTCTTGCAGGATTTTGATCGCTGCGTTCACGACGGTCGGTCTTGCAACGATCCCCGCGTGCGAGCACCGTCCAACCACAACAACCGCACCCACCACGACGAGCCAGCTGATCGAACAGGCAGAATCCGGTTCCGAATCGGCCTTGGCACAACTCGAGACGCTCATCGCGTCGGGCGAACTCGCGCAACATTCCGACGAGATCGGGCAGGCCGCGACACGGATCGCCAAGGCCACAACGGACAGATTCGACGAGGAGCACCCGCTGCTCATCCGCTGGCAGCAGCTCTTTCTCGACAGCAACCCGATTGCGAACGCGAATGAGGACACTCGCCTCGAATTCGCAAAATCCAATGTTCGCTTTGAGTTGATCGGCCCTTCCTCGATCGACCCTGGCCAAGAGCATCACATCGGTGTTGCTGACGCTGTCGCACTCCGGGACGCGACATTGAAATCGACTCGTATGCTGAAGATTTCTTTCGGCTATGACAACTACTTTGTGAACGAGCAAAATATCATCGAAGGTGCGAGCCAATTATCTGGTGCGGATATCCATCCCCCCGGACTCATGACTACCGGCTTCATCCAACACTCGAAGGTATTGGTAACGGCTGAAGATGCCCTCGCCCCGGGTACTCCGATCTCTCTTCGCTGCGAGGTAAAGGTCCGCCTTGAGGACCACGCCGTGACCCCGCCCGCGATCTTTGCCGAATGGACCGAAGAACTCACCATGGATTCACGGATCGCCGGCGGCTGAGCCGCCCCCTCGACGAAACCACCCCCGATCGACGATGATGTTCCCGTGACCACGCCCGACCAGCCATCCCCTCCCCCCACCGAGGAGCACCCGGTCCTGCCGAGCCGCTGGCACGGCGTCGCGCCGGCGAAACTGGTCTGGTTGACCGCCGGGCTGGTGATCACGGCGATGGTCGCGCTCTCGGCGTGCAGCACGCTGCTCCCCACCCGGACCACCCCCGCCCCACTGCCTTCGGGGCAGGCCGCGCCGGTCAACCCTTCCACCATCGGGCACGAGAACGAACCGCTGATCCGCGTGCGCATCGTGCGGGGCGAACCGACGATCGAGATCGGCGGACCAGACACCGTGCATGTGCTCGGGCCGAGCCGGCCCCGGATCCGCGCGATGGCCTCCAGCGGCGAGGACGACCTCGGCGCATCCAGCCAGACCGTACCCACCCCGATCACGTGTACCGGGCCAAGGGCGTGTACACCGTGGTGCTCACCGCCACCAATGACAAGGGGTGCGTGGACCGCACCGAGGCGCCGCTGCTCAAGTTCGACTCGATCCTGGGTCGCCTCGACGTCGACGTCAC
>CBFGVX010000044.1:0-26436 GCA_965652425.1 uncultured bacterium
GGATCGAACCGACGACCTCTTGCATGCCATGCAAGCGCTCTCCCAGCTGAGCTACGGCCCCAAAACATCGAATTGTCGCCCTCCACGGCCCATCCGGACCGCGTCGGGCCACACAGCGTACCGCCTTCATCGGTTCCGTCAAGCCCGCACGCCAGTCGGAGGGCCGAAACCTGCGATCCCGGCCTCTGAAGGCCACTCGATCTGAGCTGGCGCGACTCCGGTGCTTGCTATACCCTACCCCCCACGATGCCAAAGCCCCATTCCCAATTCCCCTCCCTCCAGGTCTTCGATCACCCGCTGATCCAGCACAAGCTGACCTACCTGCGCGATCGCCAGACCAGCTTCCGGGCCTTCCGGGCCCTCATCGCCCAGATCGCCGGGCTGATGGTCTACGAGGTCACCCGGACCTTTCCCAGCGAAACCGTCCAGATCGAAACGCCCATGGGCAAGCATCGCGGCACGCGGATCACCGCCGCCATCACCGTCTGCCCCGTCCTCCGGGCCGGGCTCGGCATGGCCGAGGGCGTGCTCGATGTCATGCCCGAAGCCCGCGTCGGGCACATCGGGCTGTTCCGGGATGAGAAGACCCTCCTCCCGACCCAGTACCTCTCCAAACTGCCGCGCGATCTCGAGACCGGTCCGGTCATCCTCGTCGACCCCATGCTCGCCACCGGCGGCTCCGCGGCAAAAGCCGCCCAGATGCTCTTCGATCAGGGGGCGACCGATGTCCGCTTCCTTTGCCTCGTCGCCGCTCCGGAGGGCGTCACCCGGTTCAGTGAAGAGTTCCCCAAAGTTCCGATCTACGCCGGCGCGCTCGACGACCGTCTCGACGAGCACGGTTTCATCCTTCCCGGTCTCGGCGACGCCGGGGACCGCATGTACGGCACACAGTAAGCACCTCTCGAAGAGATCATCGATATGACGACCGTCGAGCCCAAGCCGAAGAAGCCGAGCGACAAAGCCCTCAAGCCGACGCACCAGGCCAGCGATCCGGACACGCGGGTGTATGTCGGCGACTGCCGCGAGATCCTGCCGCGCATCCCCGAGGTGAAAGCGGGGGAGGTGGACCTGATTTTCGCCGACCCGCCGTTCAACTGGAACCGTGCGTACGACGAGTGGAAGGACTCCATGCCGCGCGAGGACTACCTCCAGTTCACGCGCGACTGGCTGGACCTGTGCATCAGCGCGCTCAAGCCCGATGGCTCGATCTGGGTGAATATTCCCGACGACTCCGCCGCCGAGATCGTCATGCATCTCAAAGGCCGCGGCCTCGCCATGGTCAACTGGTGCATCTGGCACTACCGCTTCGGCCAGAACACCCTCGATCGCTTCATCAACAGCAAGGTCCACGCCCTGTACTTCTGCAAGAACCCCATGAAGCGCCAGTGGCACTCCGAAGACATCCTCGAGGCGTCCGACCGAGCGACCACCTACTTCGACCCCCGCACCCAGAACAAGAAGGAGGGTGTCGCCGGAAAGCGTGTGCCGATGGATGTCTGGTACGGCAAGTACTGGGGGCGCATCCAAGGCAACAACCTCGAGCGACGCAAGAACCACGACAACCAGATTCCCGAGGTGTACCTCGAGCGCGTCATCCGCGCCTGCTCGAAGGAAGGCGACCTGGTCATGGACCCGTTCGTCGGCTCCGGGACCACACCCGTCGTCGCACGCGAACTCAACCGACGCTTCATCGGCACCGAGTACTCCGCCCAGAACGCCAAGTCGGCCTGGGAGCGCATCACCAAGGTCGGCTGCGTCCGCGTGAAGAAGGACGAACCGACGCAGCACGCCAGCGCGATCTTCCAGCCGCGCGCGGTGCGGGTGAAACCGCAGGACTGATCCTCATCAGAAATCCCTTCCACCCGAGCGCGGACCGAGCCATCACTCTCGATCCGCGCCCGGGTTTCGGGGCTGGAGATTCCGGGAATCGGGCGCGGCCTCTGGGGCTGCGTCTCTCCTCCACGCGCAGCCCGTTCGACCATTCCCGTCCCGGCTCTCTCACTCCTCTCCTTCGTTTCGCAGGAACCGACCGACGATCCGGAGCAGATCGTTGCTCGGGTTCAGGAACGCCTCGTGGCCCTCATCGGTTTCCAGCAGGTGCGCCCGGCTGTCCACGCCCGCTTCGAGCGCAGCGTGGTGGAGTTCCAGCGTCTGCCCCGGCAGGTGCACGCCATCGCTGCTGAAGCCGATCATCAGCGTCTTGGCGCGGACTCGTTCGAGTGCTGGCCTCAGCCCGCCGCGCCCAGCGCCCGCGTCGTACAGGTCCGCCGCCTTGCTCAGCCGGAGCAGCGCGTTCGCATCGAACCGTTCGGCGAACCGGCCGCCCGTCGCGCCCAAGTACCACTCCACGCTGTGGTCGTGCTCCAGCGTGAAGCGCGAGCGCGTCTCATCGCGCCTTGAGCGGCCGAACCGCCGATCGAGCAGACCGGGCGATCGCTCCCCTGCGTGCAGCAATCCCCGCGCGATCGACAGGCCCTCGATGGGTTGCCGATCCGGCGCATACCATCCGCCTCGGAAGTTCGCATCGTTCGTCACCGCACGCCGGGCGAGCGATCCCATCGCCAGCGCGTGAGCGTGGCGCCGGGCGGCGGCTCCGAACAGCACCGTCCGGCCCACACGCACCGGCTCGCGGATCGACCACTCCAGCGCGACCAGCGCGCCCAGTCCGCCCCCGATGACCGTCACCGGCTTCTCGATCCCCAAGGCGTCCAGCAAACGGCGCTGCACACGCACCATGTCGCCAACGGTCACCACCGGGAAGCGGGGGCCCCAGGGCTCGCCCGTGTTCGGATCGATCGAGGTCGGCCCCGTCGTGCCGAAGCAGCCGCCGAGCACATTCGCCGTGATTACGAAGTGCCGCGCCGGATCGACGGGGCGCCCCGCTCCGATCACGGTTTCCCACCAGCCGGGCCGGTCGCCTGGATCGCGCCGAGCCGCGTGCGTGTCCGCGCTCAGCGGGTGGCAGACAAGCACCGCGTTGTCAGCCGCGGCGTTCAGGCAACCCACGGTCTCGAAGGCCACATCGACCTCGTCGAGCACCCGTCCGGACTCGAGCAGCAGGGGCTGCTCCGGGGAGGCGACGCGCACCGTCACGGGTGCGCGCTCCGTCGCCCACGCTCTGCTCTCCGGTTCTCTCGATTCTGTCCACTCCCCACCGGAGCGAAGCGAACGCAGACCGCGCCCGAGCCATGTGCCGCGGTGCTCTTCACTGATTCGCTGTTCAGCGTTCTGATTGCTTGTGAAAATAGTCATGCTGTGTCTCTCGTTCAGGCCGAGCGCGCAGGAACCGCGCACCGGCAATTCGTCGGGGATCCGTCACAAAGAGCGTCGTCCGTCGATGGTGGTGGGGGGATGCAAACGCAGCGGCCCAAAACGACAAGCACCACCGTCGGAATCGCCCGGGTCGGTGGTGCTCAGTGCAGACTCACTGAGAATGTGGAAGGGTCGTTACGCTCGACACCGTTTCTCCACACAACCGCCGCCCGGGCATGCCATTCGCATGCAGGGTTTCATCGGGCACGGTTTGCGGAAGCAGTTGGTCACGAAGCGAATCTCCAGTTTCAGCGGCAGAACTATACACCCCGTCCGCCGCCTGTCAACTCATCGGCAAGGCGACGCGGGAAGGTTCGCAAAAACTTTGCGCGATCTCACGCGCCCAGTCGCAGCAGTTCGCGCACGACAATCACGACGCCCATGACGACGAGGAACACCGCGAACCCCTTCTTGAGCGCCCGCTGGTTCACCCGCGCGTTCAGCCGTTTGCCCGCGATGCTGCCGACCGTGCCCACGGCGATGAACAGCCCGATCGTGGACCAGTCTATGGCCTGCGTCTGCGGGTCGAGCAGCCGCTGATACCCGAGAAACGCCGACAGCGCGTTGATCGAGATGAGAGCGAGACTCGTGCCCACCGCGCGCTGCATGTCGAGCTTCGCCAGCAGGACGAGCGCCGGCACAATCAGAAACCCGCCGCCGACTCCCACGAAGCCCGTCATCACGCCGACCACAAGCCCCTGCGCGGCGAGCGGCAGGAGTTTCGGCTTCTGTGGTGGTGTCGGATTCTCGCTTACTTGTTCTGCGCGCCCAGCCCGTTTCCACATCGCCGCCGCGGCGGCCAGCATCACGCACCCGAACACCAGCAGTTGCAGCGCGCCGCTCACGAACCCCGCCAGCCACGCGCCGCCGATCGTCCCGACAATGCTCGCGGGCGCGAACATCACCAGCACGCGCCACGCGATCCGATTTGCGACCGCGTACTGCACCGCGCCGACCAACGCGATCGCGCCGACGATCGCGAGAGATTCGGCGATTGCCAACTTCTCCGGGCGCCCGATGACATACGCCAGGACCGGCACCGTCAGGATCGAACCGCCCGAGCCGAGGAGGCCGAGCGAAAGCCCGATCAGCAGCGCTCCGATGATGGCTCCGACCACAACTCGCTCCCGTCCCGCGCCCGAGCGCTCGGAGGATTACCCATTTACACCGAGCAACTCGCGCTGGCCCTGTTCCACGGCATCTTCGCCAGCAGCATCGCCATGCCGCACCAGCCCGATGCGCCCGCGAACACCAGCCCCGCGCCGACGAACCCCGACAGGATCAGGAACCACGGGCTCACGAACGCGCCGAGCAGAACGCCGATCAGGACCAGCGAACCGGCGGTCATCTGCACCTGACGCATCACGCCGATCTTCGGTGCGCCCTTCGGCTTCTCGACCGGCTGACCGCTCGTCTTCCAGGCCTCGATGCCGCCCGCAAGGTGGTAGGGGGCTCCGCCGCATTGCGCGTACCGTTCAGCCGCGTCCAGCGAACGGCGACCCGAGCGGCACTGGAACACCAGCTTCCGGTCACCGTGCTTCTCGCGGATCGCGTTCGCGTCGAACGCCGACAGCGGGTGCAGCTCCGCACCGTCGATCCGTTCCTCGGCGTATTCGAACGGCTCGCGCACATCGATGATCACCGCCTCGCCTGCCTGTTGCCACTGGCGAAGCTGCGACGGCGAGACATCGGTCACCTTCGCCTGCTGGTGTGTGGTCGTCATGATGATGCTCCCGCTGCTTTGGTTTCGCGCTCCCACGCCAGGAAGCCGCCTTTCAGATTGATCACTTCGTGCCCCAGCCGCTGCAGATACGCCGAGGCCCGCGCCGATCGCACGCCGCTGCGGCAGTGCACCAAAAGCGTCCCTTCCGGCACCTCGCCCAACCGCGAGGCCAGCCGAGTGTGCGCGATGTTCGTCGCGCCCTCGATGTGCCCATCGGCGTATTCGGTCTTGCGGCGTACATCCAGCACGCTGACTTTGCCGGACTCGACGAGTGCTTCCGCCGCGCCGGGTTCGATTTCGCGTGTGGTCGCCAGCGCGTGCGAGCCGTCTTCGAACTCGCCGATCGTTGATGCGTCCACCCACCCCTCGATCCGGTCCAGGCCGATGCGGATCAGGTCGCGCACCGCCTCGTCCACTCGATCCGGCTCGATGATCAGAATGATCGGCTCCTCCGCGCCGATCAGCGAGCCCGCATCGGTGTTGAACGACTTGAACAGCGGCAGCGACAGCGAGCCGGGCACATGCCCGTCCCGGAACGCCGCCCACTCGCGCGTGTCGATGATCGCGGTGGCCTTCGGATCGACCGAACGCAGGTCCGACGCGTCCAGCCGCTTCGGCCGCGGCACGCCGCCGAGCACGGGCGGTCCGACCTTGTTGAGCTTCTTCATCGTCGCGAAGTACAAGGGCGGCTCGGGCTGCCCGCTCAGGATGAAGTCCACGAACGCGTCCTCGCTCGTCGCCGCGCGGATCGCCGGGTTGAACCGTTTCTCGTAGCCGATGGTGCTCATCGGCACCGCGCCGAGCGCCTTGCCGCACGCGCTGCCCGCGCCGTGCCCCGGCCAGACCTGCACGAAGTCCGGCACATCGTCGAGCTTGTGCACGGTCTTATAGAGCCGACGCGCCGAGGGCTCCATCGCCCCCGCCTGCTGCGCTGCGGTCTCGAGCAGATCGGGCCTGCCGAGATCGCCCACGAACACGAAGTCGCCGGTCGCGATCCCGATCGGCTCGGTCGCCCCGCCCCCGTGGTCGGTCACCATGTACACCAGGTGTTCAGGAGTGTGGCCCGGCGTGTGGATCGCGCGCAGCTCGATCTTCCCGATGAAGAACGCATCGCCGTCGCGCAGCAGTTGATGGTCGTACGATCCACCGCCGACTTTCTGGTCCAGCCACTGGTACTTCCAGTCCTGATCTCCCTCGTCGGAGACATACACCTTCGCCCCGACCCGCTCGGCGAGTTCCCTCGCCCCAGACAGGAAGTCCGCGTGGATGTGCGTCTCAGCCACCGCAGTGATCCGCAGGTCGTTCGCCGCGGCGAGCTCGATGTACCGGTCCACATCCCGCTCGGGATCGATCACGATCGCCTCGCCGGTCTTCTGGCACCCGATCAGATACGCCGCCTGCGCGAGCTTCTCGTCATAGACCATGCGCATGAACATGGTGGTCACTCCTTTCGGTCGCTGCGAACATTCGTTCGCCCGCGATCAGATCCAGCGAATCGTGCAGAAGTATGCCATTGCCGCCGTCGGCACGAGCGTGGTACCCGGTTCCGATCCGCCAGTAAAAGGTGTGCACCGCCCGGTTGTTCTTGCGGATCGGCAACTCCTCGATGGCGCTGAGATCGGTGAACCACGCACTGACCGACTCGTCATCGATGTCCTCCCTGTCGAACGCGACCATGATGACGGTGGATCCCGACAGCGGCACCGGATCAAACCAGTACTCGTACATCAGCGCCGAAAGGCCGAACAGATGCCGTGAGGTCGTCGCGTTCCACGCTTCGCCCGGCTGGTCTTCGAGACCTTCGTGCTTCGCGCGATAAAAGGCCACGGAACTCGCCATGTGATACTTGTCCATGCCGACGATGATCGGTTCACGGCCCGTGCGGGCCTCGTATCGATCTTCGATCTCTTCGACCGCGATCGCCAATTCCTCCCACGCGACCGGGATGGGCATCCGCTCCGGATAGAACGCCTTCGGCAGCCCGAGCGACACATAGTGCAGCATCCCACCAAAGCCCAGGAGCAACATCCCAGCACTGACCGTCCAGCCAGCAGGCAGCGAAAGAGGCAGCCCGACCGAACGAACCCGTTCGGCGACCGGTCGGAAGTCCATCGTCATCAGCGGGATCAACGCGAGCCACAGCGGCGCGGTCCAGTTCAGGCGCGGCTGGTGGTTCAGACTGAACACGAGGAACACCAAAAGCGGTGCCGCCGCGCTGATGAACAGGAACCGGCGCTCCGCAAAGCCAAGCGTCTCCCGGTCCAGCGCCCGCACCCCGAGGGCCCGCAGCGCTGAGAGAATCCCCACCGGCGACAGCAGCACCAGCACCGATCCGATCAGGATCGGCAGGCCGAACTCGGGTTCTGCCGCCAGCCGGCGCACGGTCTGAAACTCGAACGATGCCCAGCCGTTGAGCGCGTTCCAGATCACCACCGGGCTGCACACCGCCGCCGCGACCAGCGCCGAGAGATACGGCCACCTCGTCAGCAGCACCCGGCGGCTCCGGCTGTCGAGCAGCACAAGCACGAGCGCCACCATCGGCAGCAGCGCGATCGTGTACTTCGAGAGCATGCCGAGCCCGACCGCCAGTCCGAACCACAGCCACGAAACCCGATTCCCCCTCAGCAGAGCGCTATGCAGGAAGAACAGACCAGCCGCCCAGCACGCCAACAGCGGCGCATCCGGAGTCATGATCGTCCCTTGCACGAAGTAAAACGGCAGCACCGAAAACATCGCCGCCGCGGCGAAGCCCGCCGAACGGTTCACCACGCGCACCGCAAGCCGTGCCACGAACACCACGGCAATCAGCCAGCAAAGCAGCGCAGGCAGACGCACCGCCATCTCGGTGTTGCCCAGCACCTCGGTCGAAAGAGCGATCAGCCAGGCAACCATCGGCGGATGATCCAGATAACCGATATCAAGACGCTGGGCGTAATTCCAGTAGTACGCTTCCTGAGGAAGCAGATCGACAACACCCGCGTACGCCACGCGTAGAAGCAGCGTGTACCCAACCACCGCGAGAGCCACCAGTCGCCACTGTGCCACGGATTTTCCCGATCGCTCACTCGAGAACACCAGCAGCGCCGAAGCGAAGTAGTTCACGCCCGCCGCAATGATGATGCCGAGCACCACGCCGAGCACCGGCGGCAGCCCCACCGAGACCGCCGAAGCCAAGACCCCGCCACGCACGAACAACGCAGCAAGGCAAACGCCAAGATAGGTCGCATACCGACGAAGGCCCGGACGACCCCCTTCCGGCCCGCGGAAAGTCCACAGGTCGTTCAGCAGGTAGTTGAACACCGAGGCCACCAGAAAGCTCGCGATATGAGCGTTCCCCAGCGCGACGCCCTGCCAGAGCAGCAGCGAGAACAGCCCAAGGTCCACGCCCACTCCCATCAGCCCGACCAGCGCAAACCGTGCCGCCGATCCGCGTCCGACGCGAAGTCCGCTCAGACCAACCAGCTGACGCAGATACGACCACACAACCAGCCCGTTCAGCTTTGATTGCCCTCGCTCGCGATCGCGAAACTCGATCGGTACCTCGCACACACGCTCTCGATCCGGCTGACGCACCAGCACCTCAAGCAGCACCTTGAAACCCGGATCCTCCGGGCTCAGTTCGGTGAGCTGTTCCCGGCGCGTCGCGAAGAAGCCCGACATCGGATCTCGCACATCCACGAACGGCATCGCCAGAGCCGCGGCGACCCTCGAAGTCACCCGCCGGCGCAGCGGCCATCCAACCACGCGCCCGCCCGGCGTGTGCCGGCTGCCGATCGCGACATCATGGGAGCCGTCCAGAACCTTGCCGATCAACTCCTGCAGCACCTCCGGCGGGTGAGACAGGTCCGCGTCCATCACCACCACGCAATCACCCTGTGCCTGCTGGGCCCCGCGCACCACGGCCCCCGACAGACCGCGCTCCCCGTCCCGCTTGACCAGACGCACCGGACCGCGCTCGGACCAGGCCTCGACCGCTTCTCGCGTCCCGTCGGAAGAACCGTCGTCGACCACGATCACTTCGTACGCGACCGTCCCGTGCATGGCATCGTGCACACGGTCCAGCAACACCTCTATGTTCCCGGCTTCGTTCAGGGTCGGAACAACAATCGAGACAGCCGGAGCGTCAGGCCGCTCAGCAGGGTGCGTGTTCATGAGCGCATGATAGATCCCAGTCAGGGCATGATCCGGGCACGGACACTTACCGCGGGCAAAGCAGCGCACTTGTGACCCAGACTCAACCTCAGGGCATCGCCGGCACGGGTCCGTTCGGAAGCGGGAATTATCCACAATCCGGAGCGCAGCATTGGCGAGAGTGGACACCGGATATTAAACAGGTAAAATGAATACCACATTAAATCTTCCGCCACATCCACCCGGAGAATCCCAATGCCCACCCTCTACGAATCGCTCGGCGGCGAGCCCGCCATCCAGAAGGCCGTCGAGAATTTCTACCGTCGCATGCTCGTCGATGAGCGCGTCAGCCACTTCTTCGACGACACCGACATGGACAAGCAGATGGCCAAGCAGGCCGGTTTCCTCACCATGGTCACCGGCGGCCCCAACAAGTACACAGGCAAGGATATGCGCGAGGGCCACAAGCACCTCGTCGCCCGAGGCCTCAACGATGAGCATGTCGACATCGTCATCGAACACCTCGGGGGCACCCTGATCGAAATGGGGGCGACGCCCGAGCAGGTGCAGCAGGTGGCCGATCTGGCAAACTCCGTCCGCGATGAAGTGCTCAACCGCTGAGCGATACGCCACAGGCGATTCCTTCTCGATGCCTCCCTCCAGCGACGGGTTTGCGATGCCGCTCCTCACCTACGAAGGCAACCCGATCCCTCTCGAACCCGGTCAGACGGTCCTCGACGCCGCTCACGCGTCGGGGATCGATCTGCCGTGCTCCTGCCGCAACGGTGTCTGCCAGTCCTGCCTGGTCAAGGCCGAGTCCGGAACCGCACCACCTCCGGGATCGCAGAAGGGGCTCAAGCCCTCGCTCGTACAGCGCGGCTACTTCCTCGCCTGCATCGCCCGCCCCGTCCAGGACCTCGCCGTGCTCCCCCCCGATGCCCATGCCGGGACCATTTCCGCCACCATCACCGGCGTCGAATCGCTCTCCCCGACGGTGTCCCGCGTCCGATTCACGCCGGACACGGCCGATCCCGAATCCCTCCGAGATCATCGCGCCGGTCAGTTCGTGACCGTCCTGCGCAGCGACGGACTCGCTCGGAGTTATTCCATCGCCAATCTCCCCAGTGCAGAAGGCGACATCGAAATCCATGTCCGACGCATCGACGGCGGTCGCATGAGCACATGGCTCTGCGATGAGAAGCCGTTGGGATCGATCGTCCAACTCAGAGGCCCCGCCGGCGACTGCATGTACCTCCATGATCCCGATGAACCGCTCCTGCTCGTCGGCACCGGCACCGGTCTGGCGCCGCTGGTCGGCATTGTCAACGATGCCCTCGCCCACGATCACCGTGCCCCGATCCATCTCTACCACGGCGCCCTCCACCCCGATGGGCTCTACATCCAGACCGAACTACGAGACCTGCAGGCCGCTTACCCGAACCTCCGCATTACCCTCTGCACGATGCACGGCCAGCGCGACCCCCATGACCCGCTCGGCCCCGATACGATCGGCAAACTCGACGATCTCGTCCTCGAACGCACCCGCGACCTCCCCTCGCAGCGCATCTATATCTGCGGCGACCCGGTTTTCGTACACTCTCTCCGCAAACGCCTTTTCATCGCCGGAGCCCGTATGAACGCCATCCACGCCGACGCATTCGAGATCGCCCCGCCGCCCACCGGTGCCACACAGCCGTGCGCCTGAGCCAGTTCACCGATTACGCCCTGAGGGTGCTTATCTACATCGAGTCCGCCGGCCCGCACAGTCCGGCGGGCTCGCCCATCGCCACCGGGGACATCGCCGCCGCCTACGGCATCTCCAAGCACCACCTGCTCAAAGTCGTCGCCGCGCTCGCCGAGCACGGGTACATCGAGTCCGTGAGAGGGCGATCCGGAGGTGTTCGATCCCTCAAACGCGCTGAAGACATCCGGATCGGTGAGCTGATCCGCCTCTTCGAGCCCATGGTCATCGTCGAGTGCCACGACCCCGAAACGAACACCTGCCCCATCGCGCCCGTCTGCAAGCTCGCCCCGGCGCTGTGGCGCGCAGCTGAGGCCTTCACCCGCGAACTCGACGGCCTCACACTCGCCGATATCGTCCCGCGCCGAGCACCCTACGCCCAGATCCTTATCGAGGGGACCCCACCGCAAAGATGAGCGGCTCAGGCGTTGAGTTGCCAGATCGCAAAGTTCAGCGCCGCCGCGAAGCTCAGCCACAGCATGTACGGCACCATAAGCCCGCCAGCAACCCGGTCCGCACGCCAGAACAGCACCGCCGTCACCATCGCCGCTGCCCAGAGCAGCCCGATATCAACCAGCGCCAGACCCGGGCTCTGCATCCCGAAGAACAGCGGCGTCCAAAGCGCATTGAGCACCCACTGCACCCCAAACACCCCGAGCGCCACACGCTGCTCCCGCAGACCCCCCCGCCGCCAGACCCGCCACGCCGCGACCCCGAGCATCGCGTAGAGCGTTGTCCACACCGGCCCGAACACCCACCCCGGCGGCTGCCACGACGGCTTGTTCAATTCCTGGTACCAGCTGCCCATCCCGACCAGCGCCCCGCCGAGCGCTGGGATGAACGAGATCGCGATCCATACCGCCAGCCCGATGGACTGCGCTCGGCGAGAAAACGAAATGGGCGGCGATGGTTCCATATACAGATCCTATCGCCGCCCACGCTGCAATTCGCCAGAAACCATCAGCCGCCGATCACCGGCGTGCAGTCCACGCCGAAATTCGTCAGCACCAGGTTCAGGTCATCCAGATCCACGCTCCCGCTTCCGTTGGCATCTCCACCGGTGAACGGCTCGACCTCATCGCCGAACTGCGTCAGCACCAGGTTCAGATCGTCGAGGTCCACAATCCCATTCGGGACCACATCGCCCGGACAATCCGGAATGAATTTCCCGATCTCGAGTATCTCCTCGGGGAACAGGTGGCGGAACCTCGGGCCGACATGCACCTCAGGGTCGAAGTTCGTGATGTTCTTCGACGACATGAACGAAGCCCCGGCGGGCACATCCGGGAACAGGTCGTTGATCTGCGCTGTCCACCCACCGTCCTTGCCGGGAATCAGCATGAAGAGCCCGTTCAGTGTGTTCAGATGGATCACACCCTGATCGTCAACATCGATGCTTCCTGGACGCATGATCCCTGCGACCGCAACCTCTTCAACCAGGACCGGGCCGCCTGCAACCATCGTGAGTTTCCATACCGAATCGCTTCCCGGCGTGATGATCAAGACGCTCCCATCCCCGGGATGCACGGACAGCTTCGACGCATTGCTGAGCGGGACAGACTCGGGTACGGCGACCTGCATCACCCCGCCCTCGAAATCATCGTTCACCATCATCAGCACGCCTTGCGGCGAGAGCAGCACGACGCGACGGTTGAGCGTGTCAAAGGCGATGTCGCATGGCGGCAGCGGAATGGGAATCTCAACCGCCTCCGGCTCGAGCGCATCGGGATCGATGCACATCAGCGCGATGTTGCTCGCCGCGTACACCGGCCCCCACGGGCTCAGCGTCAGGTGGTTCGTGCGCGTCAATTGCCCGATGAAACGCGGCACTTCCTTCTCGAACGGCAATACCTCGAACAGCTTTTCCGGAGAACCATCATCCGGATCCACCAGCACGAACACGCCCGTCTGCTGCGCGTTCGCAATCCCGTCGATCGCCGAACCTCCGAGGTGCGAGAAGTCGATGTCGTAATTCTGCCCGATGAACAGATCCCCGATGTTGGCGACGAAGATCTGTGCCCCGTTTATCGCCGGCTGGAACGCGAAGCCCGTCTTCGGACGGATCGCCATGTACTGATCGATGATCCGCAGACGGCCATCGCTGGGGGCCGGCGAGATGATCATGCGGTCAACATTCAGAACCTTCAGCGGCTGCCAGCCCAAACGCACCGGCTGCTGTGTGAAGGCCATTTCCCGGCTCCCGTACGGGCTCTGCGTGAACACACTCCCGCCGTCGGCCGGATCGCGATACCACATCACACCGCTGGTCGAGGAGTTCGGAAGCGCCTTCTGTATCGTCACCGCGTGACCGCCCCCGCGATCCACCAGCGGCACACCATTGATCGTTCCCAGCACTTCGTACCGACCGTACGAGAACGCCACGATGCCGCCCATCGCCACATGCTGAGCCATCTCTCGAACGCGAGGCACAGAGCTCCCCCCGGCCCACTTGTTGATCACATTGAACTTTCCCGTAGGACCCAGCACCACATTCATACCCAACTGCCAACCCGAGCCATCCGTCCCATTTGCCGTCGTCGTGCCCATGACGGCACCAAGAAGCGCGAGGTTGTCCGTCATCTCGTCGTACGCCGGGCCGGAAGATGCCTGCCAGTATCCCGGCCCAGGGAACACCTCCGGGAAACCATGGTTCGCGGCATACGCAAACAGATTCATGGAAGCCGTCGGCACGCAATGCATCCCGCCGTCACCTGGCAGACCGGCTCGCATCTGATCAAGGTCCGGCATGTGACTCAGTTCGAACCCCCAGATCGAAGAGTTCGCGTAGTAGGCAAACTCCACATCCGCGCGAGTCTGGCCAACGCAAAAACAAAATCCCGACGCACCGATCAGCGCGCCGGCACACCGTGCTTTCCAGCCCATCATGATGTCATCCTCCTCCAGTGCGATTGCTCGCACCATGCCTCCCGCCGCTGCACTTTCGCAGAGCGTACGACATCAACCTACTCCACCCCCCAGATTCCGCAACTGGCGGGGAATCCCGCCGCAGAAAGACCCTACCTCTTCAGGGTGTTTTTTGGGGGCATTGCATGGGTGTTTCCACCCTTCCCCCATACCCCATGGAAATGGTGCGTCGGCCCGTGCCCGCTCCCCACCTCCAGCTCGTCCGCGTGCGCGATCGCGCCCGTGATGTACCGCTTCGCGCTGCGCACCGCGTCCTCGACCGATGCCCCACGCCCGAGCATCGCCGCGATCGCCGCCGACAGCGTGCAACCGGTCCCGTGTGTGTTCTTCGTCTCGATCCGCACCGCTTCAAGCCGCGTCACCGCACCATCGACCAGCAGCAGGTCGTCGCTGCGTCCGCCGTCCAGATGCCCGCCCTTCATCAGGACCGCCTGCGCGCCGAGTTCCATCAGCCGCCGCGCTGCCCGTTCCATTCCGGCCCCATCGGTAGGGGCGTCCTCACCGAGCAGTTCGCCCGCCTCCGGCAGGTTGGGCGTCACCACCGTCGCCAAAGGCAGCAGCCGCTCGCGCACCTCGGTAACCGCGTCCTCCGCTAGCAAGCGGTCCCCGCCCTTGGCCACCATCACCGGATCCAGCACGATGTTCGGAACCTCCCGGTCTTTCAGGACGCTCGCGACCGCGCCCGCGATCTCCGCGTTCGCGATCATCCCGATCTTCACCGCGTCGATCCGTACATCGTCCAGCAGTGTCTCCAGTTGCTCGCGCACGAACCCCGCCGGAACCACATGCACCCCCGTCACCCCGCGCGTGCTCTGTGCCGTCAGCGCCGTGATCACCGCGCACCCGTACGCCCCCAGGGCGCTGAACGCTTTCAGGTCCGCCTGAATGCCGGCTCCGCCCGAGGGGTCCGAGCCAGCGATGGAAAGCACATTGGGGATCCGCTTCTGCATGGACAGACGATACCGCCACACCACGCAGGATTCGACACACCCGCCCCCAAGTCTGCCATTCACCGGATCAAGGATTCGATGGATCGCCCTGTTCCCGCCACTGCTCCAGCGGCAAAGGACGCTCCCCGGTGACTCGCTCGGCATATTCCAGTTCCACATCCACGAACCGCTGGGCCGCCTCCATTTCTTCCAGCTCCACCAGCGCGTTCGCTTTCAACACCGCGGCTCGCACCCGAAGTTCGTGCCCGGCATCCAGAGCGTCGATCACCCTGTCCGCCTCCGCCACCGCCCGCTCCCAGTTCCCCGCCTCCACCAGCATCTCTCCGTACTCCGCACGCACGAGCAGCGCATCCATACGCTGCCCCCGATCGAATCGGCGATACGCATGAACCGCGGCTTCGAACGCCTCCTGAGATTCATCCCACGAGCCCGCGGCACGGTGGCACAGGGCAACCTGCCTCGACGCGCCCGCGAACTGCGAAGAGACCTCACCGTACTGCTCCCGCGCCAGTTCGACCTGCTGCCGCGCATACCCCAGCGCCCGATCGATATCCCCCCGTTCCCGAAGCACCACGACCAGATTGCTCAGCGCCGTCTGGTAGTACACGCTCTGACGACCGCCCACCGACGAAGCATGCTCCAGCAGCAGCAGGTACTCGCGCTGAGAGTCCTCCGAACGCCCTGTGCGTTTCAGCGCCTCGGCGTACCCGAATCGGACCTCGATCGTCTGCGAATGCCGGGGACCGTACCGACGCACGGAATCTTCCAACGCTCGCTCTGAGAGATCCAGCGCCTCTCCGGGCTCCGCCGTCACCAGCGCGCCCGCCAGGTACCGCATCACTTCGAAGTGCAGCGGGCTCCCGCTGTGCTCCGACGCCGCAACCCGACGCTCGATACCCCTCGCGTAGCTGATCCGATCCTCCCACGCAAGCACATGCATCCGGTGCAGCTCCGCGCGGTACCGCGTCGGATGCTCCGCATCCAGATGCTCAGTCGCCAACCCGATCAGATACTCGATCTCCGCCGGGTAGTCGAGTTGCTGGCGAGAACTCAGCCGCGCAAGCAGCACATCCAACCGAAGATCGATGGTTGCCGCATCCGCTTCACCGCGCATCGATCTCGACAGCACCGCCGCCTGCGTCAGAGTCTCCGCCGCCCCAACCGTATCCCCGATCGCCCGCTGCGCCTGTCCGACCCTCTCCAGCACACCGAGCCGAACCTCCGGTTCGTCCGCCAGCGCTCCGCGCGCCTCCGCCGACACATCCCGCAGCAGGTCCGGCAACGAACGATCACCCTGGTACTGATCCGGATCGAGCGCGATCAACATGCTGCCGAGCAGAAAACTCGACATCTTCTCCGCTCGAGCCCGCTCCTCTTCGGCCGCCTCCAGCGACCGTTCGGCTTCCAGGCGCCCCAGCCGCGCCTCGCGCGCCCCATACCCGAGCGCCGCCACGCTCCCCACCACCGCGATCACCAGCATCGCCGCCATGACCGTGATCGCCCGATGCCGGCCGACAAACTTCCGCGCCAGATACACCGGCCCCGGAGCCGTCGCCGTCACCGGCAAACCCTCCAGATACCGATGCAGGTCCTGCGCCATCGCCATCGCCGAGGGATACCGCGAATCCGGGTACCGCGCCGTCGCCTTCATCACGATCCGGTCCAGATCGCCCCTCAGCATCCTCGCCCGCGCCGATCCCGCGTCGTCCGAGCCCACCAGCGTGCTCGGCTTCATCCCGCCGACCGATCCCGACCTCGTCCCGGACCGGAACCCCGACTTCAGGTTCCCGCCCGAGTCCTCGCCCCCCGGCACCCTCCCCGTCAGCACCTCGCAGAGCACCACCCCGAGCGCGTACACATCGCTGCGCACATCCGCAGCTTCCCCGCCCTCGCGCTGCTCCGGGCTCATGTACCGAGGCGTCCCCAGCCGATCCCCGGCGATCGTCACCGCCTCGCCGTCCTCCGCGTCCAGCAGTTTCGCGATGCCGAAATCGATCACCCGAGCCCGCAGCGCGCCATCCACCTCCTCCACCAGCATGTTCGCCGGCTTGAGGTCACGATGGATCACCGCCCGCTGGTGCGCGTGGTGCACCGCCTCGCACACCGCCGCCATCAGCCCCACCCGCTCGCGCACGCCCAGCCCCTTCACCTCGCACACCTCGGTGATCGGAGCGCCGTCCACGAACTCCGTGACCACGAACGGCCGACCCCGCCCGTCCACTCCCGCATCGAGCACGCGCGAGATCCCCGGGTGGTTCATCCGCGCCAGCAGTCGCCCCTCCGCCCGGAACCGCCGGACCACCCCCCGCGACGCCAACTCGTGACGCAGCAGCTTCACCGCGACGACCCGCTCCACCGGCACCCGCTGCACCGCCCGGTACACCACCCCGAACCCACCCCGCCCGATCTCCTCCCCGATCGAGTACCCCTCGATCACCGGCGGCTCGATCGCGATCGGCTTCGCCTGCGCACTGCGCCCGAGCCCGCTCCACCCCGTCTGCGTGTCGTCCGTCGCGTCCAGCAACTTTCCCGCCGCACGCCCGTGCGCCGCAAGCAGCCCCTCGACCGCCTCCCGCACCGCGTCGTCCAGCCCCGCGAGCGCCGGCTCCAGATCGCCCCCCTCGTCCAGCACATCGAGCGCCGACGCGAACGCATCCTTGACCGAGACCCCGCCCGACGATCCCTCCCGATCCGTTCGTTCGCCTCGGGTTGATCGCTCGCCGTCCATAACCAGCCCTCAGCCGTCTTCCCCGGGCTCCATCAGCTGCTGCAGCCGCGCCCGCGCAAACTCCCAGTCCCGCTTCACCGTCCGCGAGGACACCCCGAGCATCTCCGCGATCTCTTCGACGGACCGACCGCCGTAGAACCGCAGCCGCACGACCGACCCCGCACGCTCGTCCTCCCCTTCAAGGCGGCAAAGCGCATCATCAAGGGACAACAGATCCGCCGGGTCCGCCGAACCCGATGCCTCCAGCACATCCAGACTCACAGCCCCGCCCACGCCCGACCGGCCCCGCCCGCCCCCTCGCTTGGCCGCCACCCGCGCCCGCGCGTGATCGATCAGGATCCGCCGCATCGCCGTCGCCGCGGCTTTATAGAACGCATGCCGATGCTCGAAGCTCGCTGGCGAATCCTCCCCGCCCGTCGCCCTGAACAGCCGCAGGTACGACTCGTTCACCAGCCCCGTCGCCCCCAAAGTATGGTCCGACCGCTCCCCGCGCATGTGCGACCGCGCCACGATCATCAGTTCGTCATACACGATCTCCAGCAGCCGATCGCGCGCCGCGTCCGACCCCCGGCGCGCCTGCTCGAGCAGCAGCGTCACCTCCCCCGGTTCCCGACCCTCAGGATTCCCCTGATCCGCCTCGGACATAGTCGGAATATACCCGCGCCTGACCAGAGAGCCATGAACAGTGAGTCACAGCACCTCAAAGAATCGACCCCTCCCATACACTGGGGCATGCTCAAATCCCGCTTGATCGCTCTGCTGCTTCTCACCCTCGCCCCCCTCGCCGCCGCCCAGTCCTCGTGGCCCGAGATCCAGAAGCAGGCCACCGAACGCCACGGCGAAGCCGGAACCGCTGCCGCCGCCTTCCTCGCCGAGCACCACCCCGAGCGCGATGAGGCCATCGACCCCGCCATCGTCCTCGAGTCCATCGCCGTCGCCCTCCGCGCTCGCAACACCTACCCGTGGGCCAAAGACCTCTCCGAAGACCTCTTCCTCAACGATGTCCTGCCCTACGCCACCCTCGACGAGCCGCGCGTCCTCGCCCGCGAACGCGTCCACGACCTCGCCGCCGGAATCGTCGAAGGCGCGACCTCCGCCGAGGAAGCCACCCAGGCCCTCAACCGCGAACTCTTCAAACGCACCGGCGTCCGCTACTCCACCCAGCGCCTCCGCGCCAACCAGAACTCCGTCGAAACCCTCGACACACAGCTCGCCTCCTGCACCGGCCTTTCGATCCTTCTTGTCGATGCCTGCCGCAGCGTGGGCATCCCCGCCCGCGTCGCCGGCATCGCGAACTGGACCGACCGCAACGGCAACCACACCTGGGTCGAGATCCACGACGGCGAGCGCTGGCGCTTCACCGGCGCCGCCGAGTACGACACCAACGGGCTCGACCGCGGCTGGTTCACCGGTCCCGCCTCCAGCGCCATCGAGGGCCACGACCTCCACGCCATCTGGGCCTCCTCCTGGCGGACCACCGGCGACCGCTTCCCACTCGCCTGGAACATGGCCGACCGCTCCGTCCCCGGCGTCGATGTGACTGCTCGCTACGCCCGCACCGCATCCGCCGATGCCGAGCCCGTCCTCGCCCTGCGCCTCTGGACCTCGCGAGGTGGCACACGCCTCGCCTCGATCGCCACCCTCCTCGGCACGGAACAGACCGCCGAGACCTTCGCCGACCCCATCGACATCAACCGCGTCGCCGAATTCCCCGCCGCCGACACCCGCCCGCTCCGCATCGCCTTCACCGCCGCCGGCGAAACCCGCACCGCCACCCTCGACAAATCCCACCAGTCCGGCCGCGTCATCGAACTCTACTGGGACGAACTCGCCCTCTCCGAAGCCGCCGCCACCGAAGCCGCGAGCCGCCTCTGGACCAGGCACGCCGACTCCATCCGCGAAGAACGCGCTGCCGAACTCGAAGCCCTCGTCATCAACGCCGGCGGCCCCGACATGAAACTCCTCAAGCGCGAGTTCGGCGAAGCCCCAGAATCCGGACGCCGGCTCTGGATCTCCATGCACGGCGGCGGCGGCGCACCACCCGAAGTCAACGACCAGCAGTGGCGCAACCAGATCCGCCTCTACACACCCGAAGAAGGCATCTACATCGCCCCCCGCGCTCCCTCCGACACCTGGAACCTCTGGCACCGCGCCGAAATCGATGCCCTCTTCGACCACCTCATCGAGTCCGCCGTCGTCGCCTGGGGTGTCGACCCCAACCGCGTCTACCTCCTCGGCTACTCCGCCGGTGGCGACGGCGTCTACCAGCTCGCCCCACGCACCGCCGACCGCTACGCCGCGGCGTCCATGATGGCCGGCCACCCCAACGACGCCTCGCCCCTCGGCCTGCGCAACCTCCCCTTCGCCATCTACATGGGCGGCAGAGACTCCGCCTACAACCGCAACACCGTCGCGCAGCAGTGGGGGGACCGCCTCGCCGAACTCCGCGAAGCCGACCCCACCGGCTACCCGCACCGCCTCACCATCTACCCCGAAGACGGCCACTGGATGGGCGGCAAAGACGCCGAAGCACTCCCCTGGATGGCGGGGCACACCCGCAACCCGTGGCCCGCCACCGTCGTCTGGCACCAAGGCAACACGGTGCACGACCGCTTCTACTGGCTCGCCGTCGATCTCGCTCAGGCCGCCAAGGGCCAGACCATCCGAGCAAGCGTCGAAGGCCAGACCATCACCATCGAATCCGAGGATGTGTCAAAGGTCGAACTGCTCCTCAGCGACCAACTCCTCGACCTCGACCAGCCCGTCACCATCATCGCCAACGGCGTCACTATTCACGAAGCCCTCATCCCCCGCACCGAGCAGGCCATCCAGCGCTCCCTCGAACTCCGCCCCGACCCCACCATGATCGCCACCGCGATCATCACCATCGAGATTCCGCAGAACTAGCCGCGCCAGGCAGGAAGCGACCTCCTCCTCCTCCTTCTCCCCTCGGGGGGGCGCGGGAGAAGGTGGCCGCGAAGCGGACGGATGAGGGGGCGGTACGAGTCTTCCCTCAACCCCATGCGTTCACTCGTGGGCTACGCTACGCGGAGACCACACCACCCAAACCGGGAAGTCCCCATGCCCTGGACCCCAAACGAACGCGCCGCCGCCACCATCGTCTCCACCCGCCTCAAAGTCGGGCTCGAGGTCCATGTCGAGCTCGACACCCGCACCAAGATGTTCACCCGCGCCGGCAACCCCGCCTGCGCCGAGTTCGAGGCCGCCGCGCCAAACACCCTGATCGACCCCGTCGTCCTCGCCCTGCCCGGCGCGCTGCCCGTGCTCAACGAGCGCGCCATCGAACTCTCCATCCGCGTCGGCCTCGCCCTCGGCTGCTCCATCGCCGCCGTCACCCGCTGGGACCGCAAGAGCTACTTCTACCCCGACCTGCCCAAGGGCTACCAGATCTCGCAGTACGCCCTGCCCCTCTGCTACGACGGTTCGGTCGACTGGCCCATCGAATCGGACGGCTCCGAGAAGCGCATCGGCATCATCCGCGCCCACCTCGAAGAAGACGCCGGCAAGCTCCTCCACGAAGCGCCCGGCGGCGGCACGATCAACCACTCCATCGTCGACCTCAACCGCGCCGGCACGCCCCTGCTCGAGATCGTCACCCAGCCCGACTTCACCACCCCCGAGCAGGTCGTCAACTTCGCCCGCACCCTGCGCACCATCTGCCGCTTCGTTGGCGCCAGCCGCTGCAACATGCAGCAGGGCCACATCCGCTTCGAACCCAACATCAACTGCATCCTCGAGATGGACGACGGGCGCACCGTCACCACGCCCATCACCGAGATCAAGAACCTCAACTCCTTCCGATCCCTCGAAGCCGCCATCCGATCCGAACTCGCCGCACAGCCCGAGCGCTGGCGCGACGACGGGCGCGAGATGGGCCCCGGCGAGAAAGTCACCCGCGGCTGGGACGACGCCCGCGCCACCACCTTCGTCCAGCGCGAAAAGGAAGACGCCCACGACTACCGCTACTTCCCCGACCCCGACCTGCTCCCCACCCCCATCGACCCCGACTGGGTCAACGCCATCCGCGCCCAGCTCCCCGAACTCCCGCACCGGCGCGCCGAGCGCTACCAGCGCGACTACGGCCTCAGCCCCGCCGACGCCCACGCCCTCAGCGCCGAGCGCGCGGAGTCCGACCTGTTCGAGGCCATCATCAACGCTGTCGTGGGCAAGGCCGGCGGCCCCGACCGCGAAGCCGCCGCGCGGCAGGCCGCGAACCTGCTCCTGCAGGCGGGCCGCCAGCTCGCCAACGAGCGTTCTTCCGACGACGAAGCCGCAACCCTCGACGCCCTCGGCTTCACCGCCGAGCAGGCCGCCGGCATCGTCACCCTCCGCCTCGACAACGCCATCAGCGCCGCCGCCGTCCCCCAGCTCCTCGCCCACCTGTCGACCTCCGACGACTCCGCCCGCGCCGCCGCCGAGTCCCTCGGCCTGCTCCAGGTCACCGATGAATCCGCGCTTGAACAGTGGTGCGATGAGGCCCTCGCCGACCCGGCCAACGCCGACTCCGTCGCCGATGTGCAGTCCGGAAAGCAGCAGGCCATCGGCCGCCTCATCGGCTCGGTCATGAGCAGGTCCGGAGGCCAGGCCGACGCCAAGGCCGTGCGCGCCATCCTTCTCAGGAAACTGGGCCAATAACCGCCCAACCCGGCATCACGCTTGATCCGACCCCCTCGCGTCGCCGACGATGATGCAGAGCCATGCACGACGCACCCGAACAACCCGTCTCGGGGATCTTCCCCGGCGACATCGATCCGCTCAGCGCGAGCTCCGCGCAGCGCGATGACCTCGTCGCCGCCCATGTGCTCATGGTCCGTCCCACCGCTTTCGGCGTCAACGCCGAAACCCAACAGACCAACGCCTTCGTCGACTCCGCCGCCGACGACCCCGATTCCATCCGCACCGCCGCGCGTATCGAGTTCGACGGCGTCGTCGCCCGCCTGCGCGCCGCAGGCGTCTTCGTCTTCGACTTCGAGGACGACCGCCGGCTTCCCGACAGCGTCTTCCCCAACAACTGGTTCAGTTGGCACACCACCTCGCCCGGCCACGCCACGGTCATCCTCTACCCCATGCTCGCCCCCAGCCGACGGCGCGAGATCCGCGTCGAGTGGCTCCAGCAGGTCGCTGACTCCCTCGGCGTCACCCTCGACCACATCGTCCGCCTCGACACCGAGGCCGACAGAGGCCGCTTCCTCGAGTCCACCGGCAGCATGGTCATCGACCGCCAGGGCCGTCGCATCTACGCCTGCCTCTCGCCCCGCACCGATGAAGACCTCGTGCGCGAGGTCGGGCGCGTGCTCGGCTTCGATGTCCACCCGTTCCGAGGCGTCGACGCCTCGGGCATCCCCATCTACCACACCAATGTCATCATGGCCGTGCAGGAGGGCTTCGCCGTCGTCTGCGACGAGGCCGTGCGCGATGAGGCCGAGCGCGCAGCGCTCATCGGCTCGCTCCACGACGCCGGCAAGGAGACCATCCGTATCTCCCTCGACCAGGCCATGCGCTTCGCCGGCAACATCATCCAGCTGCGCGACGCCTCCGCCACCGGCCACACCCACGACCGCGTCATCGCCATGTCCCGCGCCGCGTGGGAGGCCTTCAATGACGACCAGCGCCACACCCTCAGCCGCCACGGCCGCCTCATCGCACCCCCCATCGACACCATCGAACGCATCGGTGGCGGCAGCGTCCGCTGCATGATCGCCGAAGTCGGCAACTGACCGCCTGATTCAGCGCAACACGGATCGCATGGCCGCCCCTTGAGGCGGCTATGCGATCCGTTTCCGGTACCAGCCGCGAGCGGAAGCGAGCGGCTACTCCTCCTTCTCCCCCAGACCTCGATCAGTCCGGAGAAGCTGGCCGCGAAGCGGACGGATGAGGGGGTGTCGTCCTCCCTCTCCCCTTGCGGGAGAGGGCCGGGGTGAGGGGTTCGCACCGAAGGTGCGACGGGTCTCCGTGTGCCATGCTCAAACTCGTTTGAGCATGCTTCCTCGTCTCACCCCCGCACCAAAACCCCAATCCGCAAAACCTCCGCCACCGACCACGCCTGCGCGATGCACCCCTGCTCCAGCCGCGGCTCGTCCCCGTCGCTGACCTCGCAGATCTGCCCGAGGCACCCGCTCTTCATCGTGCCGATCAACGGCTCGATCATTGCCCGCGCTCTCCGCTTCGCCTCATCGCTGAACCCGCCCACGCGCAGCGTCGCCTCCGCCATCGGCCCGATCAGCCACGGCCACACCGTCCCGTTGTGGTACGCATCGTCGCGGCTCATCATGTCGCCCGTGAAGTGCGCCCGGTACCGCGGGTGTTCGCGCGACAGCGTCCGCATCCCCATCGGCGTCAGCAGCTCGCACTCACACACTTCCACCACCCGGCGCTTCGCCTCATCATCCAGCGGGCTGTGCGGCAGACTCACCCCGAACAACTGGTTCGGGCGCAGCTCGTCCGTCGCCTCCCAGCCGCCGTTGTCATCCGGACGCAAACAGTCAATCAACCCACCCCCCGGCCCGCCGAGGAACGCATTGTTGAACGACTCGCGCACCCGCGCCGCCATCGCGTCCAACTCATACGACTTCGATGCATCCGCCCCGACCACGCGCATCGCCGCCGCCGTCGAACGCAGCGCGTTGAACCACAGCGCATTGATCTCCACCGCCTTCCCGTGCCGCGGCGTGAACACCTTCCCGTCCCGCTTCGCGTCCATCCAGGTCAGTTGCGTCGTGTCATCCCCCGCGAACACCAGCCCGTCCGCCTCGTCCACGCCGATCCCGAACCGCGTCCCCCTCGTGTACCCGGCGATGATCGCCAGGCACGCCGGAAGCAGTTCCTCCCGGTACCCGCGCTCGTCCCCGCTCGCGCGCAGATACTCCGCCGCGGCGTGGTGGAACCACAGCGACGCATCCACCGTGTTGTAGTGGGGCGGCCCGCCGTAATCGTCGAAGCGGTTCGGGATCATCCCCTCCGACACATGCCGCGCGTAGGTCCGCAGCGTCGACAGCGCTTCCTCATGCCGCCCCGTGACCAGCAGCAGCCCCGGCAACGCGATCATCGTGTCCCGCCCCCAGTCCGCGAACCACGGGTACCCCGCGATCACGCTCATGCACGACTCACCATCCACCACCCGCTCCACGAGGAAATCATCGCTCGCCACCGCCAGCGCCCGAAGGTCATCCTCCCCAAACCGCGCTGCCAGTTCCTCCAGCCGCGCTGCACGCGACTCGTCATCCAGCAAACCCACCGGCAGCGCATCATCGTTGAACGCAATCAGCAGATCCACCGTCAGCGACTCATCATCCGCCGCCAGTTCCGCCTCAAAGTCCCCCGGCCAGTACCGCGCTTCCAGCGTCTCATCACCCCGGTCCAGTTCATGCGGCACCCCAATCCCAGTCTCCACCCGCCCTCGCTCCACAAACCGCGCACCCTTCGCACGCACCTCCACCCGGTAGACCGGTTCTTCCTGGTGGCACCGGTCTCCGACCGGTGTCCGCGCAGCGGCAAACCCATCCCCATGCACATCAATGGCAAAGCTCTTCGCATCAATGGCCTCATCCAGCGTGTGAAAGTCCCGCAGCAGCACCGCCATCCCGATCCGCACCCCGATCGCCCCCGCCTTCCCCTCGCGCTTCACGATTACGCGCATCGCCGCGGTGTTCTCCCGGTATCCCACCGCCAGTTCCCGCTCAACGCTCCACCCCTCCCCCCGCGACTCCCAGCGCACCCGGTCGCCCCGCTTCTCGAACCGCAACGGCACCGTCCGCACATCCACGCCATCAACCTCGATCACCGGCTCGCCCACCGTCGCCACACGGTCCACCGGCGGGTTCGCCGCGGCGTTCAATAGCCCGTGATACCGCCGCCCGGCAAACCCATCGCAGCACCCCATCGCGAACCCGCCGTGACCGGTTGGCAGTAACCACTCGGGACGATGCAGCGGAACCTGTTCGTGTCCTGAGCATGCGGGATCGGCTAAATGGATGGTGAACAAGGGCAGTGGCATGAGTGGCTCTTCCTCGGTGCGGATGATCGTTTTACAGGATAGCTCCATACCTTCTCGATCCTTCAGCATCCAAACCGGACATCATGAACAAAAAAACGGCGCACGATGCGCCGTTCACCCTGACCCATCTTCGTACGAATCTCAGCGCCGACGCCGCATCGTCAACGCTCCGAATGCCGCAAGCGGCGCGAGCGTTGCCGGAGCGGGAATGTCCGTCGCCATGATCGCCACTCCCGGCTCGGTCTCGTACGCCCACGCGATCGGGTCGTACCGATTCCCGGTCCACTGCAACCGGATCCAACCATAGTGATCCTCACCCGCGATCTCGATCTTCACACCGAGATTGGCTTGAAAACCGATCCACTCGGTCACCCCGTCGGAAAAGTTGTACTCGTACAGACTCGTGCCCACGATGAAGTCCGACGAAGGACCGATCATCTCCCCCGGCTCAACGGACCCCAGCATCATCCGGTTCGTCGATCCGGATGAATACGCATCGGCGTATCCCGTCCCTCCCGAAGTCGGTGGACCAACCGCAATCCACTCGAAGGTGTTCGCGGTGATGGCGCCCGACTGTGTGGCGTCTTGCGTGATATCGAGACCGTTCCCGAGAGACCCGCCAACGCTCGGCACCCAATCAAAAGTCCCGTCGTTCTCAAAAATAATCACATCGGCCGATGCACATCCCGCCGCAGCGAGGACGACCGCACCAAACGCAGTCACATTCATCTTCATCTCTTTCCATCCTTCCGTAAATCAAAGGGAATGATGTCCCTGCTCCGCGCCTCGCTGACGCATGGGCCGTTCCATAGTCAAAGAACAAGGCCACCGCGGGCCTCTGAAGTCAGTATAAGTCCTAGGGTCATGACTAGCTGAGGGGGTTTTCGCGGCAGAGTTTGAGCAGGACCTGGT
>CBFGVX010000045.1:0-25841 GCA_965652425.1 uncultured bacterium
TCCCCGCTCCCGCCGCTGGAGCCATGCTCATCCGGCGGGGTAATTTTCACGCAATTCGCGGCCATCCGCCGCCTGACCACGAACCGATCGGAGCCGATCGCCATGTCCGACCCCCAGTCGCAAGCCCACACCCCGCCGCCCTTCGACCCCTCCAAGCCCCACCACAGGCGTCCCAAGCTGCGTCCGGTCCGCCCGATCCAGCTCCAACACAACAACCAGCCGGTGCTGGGCCTGCGCGACGCGACCCAGATCTCCGAGCGGATGGTGGTCACCTCTCCTCTTGCCCAGTTCATACTGGGGCATATGGACGGCAACCGGGAAATCAGCGGCATCATCGAGGCCGCCAAGGCCCAGGCCCAGCAGGTCGGCGTCCCCCCCCAGGCCATCGACCAGATCACCGAGCAGCCCATTCAGGCCCTCGTTGCCCAGCTCGACGATGCGGGCCTGCTCGAGGGACCGACCTTCGAGGCGATGCGCGATAAGGTCCGCGAGCAATTCGATTCCTCGGATGTGCTCCCCCCGGCCGCGTCGGCGGATTTCGCCGATGCCCTCGTGGTTCAGGAGCTTGGTGAGGACGCCACCGACGAGCAGAAGAAGGCCATGGGCCCCCAGAAGCTCGCCGACCAGCTCGACCAGTTCATGGACGAGGCGATGAAGAACGCCGAAGACCCGGCGTTCGACACCCTGCCCAAAGCCGTCATCGCCCCACACCTCGATTACGGACGCGGCTGGCTGAACTACGCCCACACCTACGCCCGCCTTCGGGTCGCCGATCGCCCCGACCGGGTGATCATCCTCGGCACCAACCACTTCGGCCAGGGGACCGGCGTCGTCGGCTGCGACAAGGGTTACGAGACCCCGCTGGGAACCTGCCAGGCCGACAGCGAGTTCCTGAACACCCTCAAGGACAAGCTTGGCAGTGAGAACGCCGAGAAGATGATGGCCCATCGCTTCGATCACGAGCGGGAGCACTCGATCGAGCTGCACATCCCGTGGATCCAGCAGGTCTTCCGCAACACGGATTCCGGCGACTTCCCGAAGGTTCTGGGCATCCTCGTCCACGACCCGCTCCGCAACAACGGCGAGTCCTACGACGGCAACGGTCTCGGCATGGATCCGTTCGTCGAGGCGTTGAAGGCGACCATCGCCGAGATGCCCGGCAAGACGCTTCTCGTCGCCTCGGCGGACCTCAGCCACATCGGCAAGGCCTTCGGCGACCAGCAATCCTTCACCGGCGACGATGAGGCCTCCCAGCAGATGCGCAACAAGGTGCTCCAGCACGACAAGTCGATGATCGAGCTGATCCAGAAGGGCAAGCCCGATGAACTGATCACCAGCATGTCGTGGCAGCAGAACCCCACCCGCTGGTGCAGCATCGGCAACCTCGTGGCGACCATGCGCGTCACCGACGCCGACGAGGTCAAGATGCTCCACTACGCCGCGGCGGGCGACCAGCAGGGCATGGCCCTCGTTTCATCGATGGCCGGGGCGATCTTCTAAGTCAGTAGCACGCCCTGAACACCTCCTACCAGACCATCCCGACCGCCTTCACCGGCCTCGGCGCGATCCTGATCATCTTCGGGCTCGTGCTGTTGTTCCGGTCACGCAAGCAGCCGCACAAAGCGGTGATCCGCGTGCCGAGCATCGGCCCGCTGACACCGCTCTCGCATGCGCTGATCGGGATGGCGCTGGCGGGGGCGGGGTATCACCTCGTCGTGCACGCGCTGGGTCTGCCTCAGTTCCGTGCGCCGCTGCGCATCGCGCTAGTGGTGGCAGGGATCTTCATCGTGTGCACGATCTTCGCCGACGGGATGGACCTCGTCGGAGATGAAGAAGGCGATGGCGAGCAGCCCGAGGAGCCATCGGGTTTTGCCGAGCCGGAGAAATGGGACGAGCGGGGTTAGTTCCCTTCCGGCTTCCGTTCGCCCGTCTTGCGGTACTTCGTTCGCCCCGATGCGTACTCCTCGGGTGAAACCTTCAGATCCGGCTCCCCATCCGGCCCCAGCCCGTCACCTTCGGCGTGCTGGCGGTGCAGTTCCTTCAGGAACGGCACGCACCACTGGCAGCCCGTCCCGGCCCCCAGGCACTCGCTGATCAGCGAAGCCACCGGCGGGTCCTCTCGCTCCATGTAGGCGCGGATCTTCCGCAGCGACACGCGGAAACACAGGCAGACATGGTCATCGGGATCCATCGCGCTCCATCCTAGCCGCTCTGGAGCCGATATCCTCACAGAACCATGCCCATGCTCAGCTACCACACCGCCGGAGAATCCCACGGACCAGCCCTCGTCATCCTCGTGCAGGGCCTGCCCGCCGGGGTTCCGATCGATCTGGATCTCATCAATACCGAACTTCGTCGCCGCCAAGGCGGCTACGGTCGAGGCGGCCGCCAGAAAATCGAGAAGGACATGGTCCAGTTCCTCTCCGGCGTGCGCCGGGGCCGGACCATCGGCGCGCCGGTTGCCATGATGATGCCCAACAAGGACTCGCGCCTCGACGACCTCGAACGCACGCCCCCGGTGCACCGCCCGCGTCCGGGTCACGCCGACCTGGCGGGCAGCGTGAAGTGGCTGACCACCGACTGCCGCGAGACGCTGGAACGCGCGAGCGCGCGCGAAACGGCCTCGCGCGTCGCCGCGGGCGCGCTGGCCCGCTGCTACCTGCGCGAACTCGGCATCGATGTGCTCGGCTTCGTGCGCGCGATCTACGATGCGCAGACCGCCGTCGAGGTCCGCCCCGACAACGCCGAGGAGATCCGGCGCCTGCGCGACGAGAGCGATGTGTACTGCCCCGACGAAGCGGTCAGCGAGCAGATGCGAGCTGCGATCCGGCAGGCCAAGATCGACAAGGACACGGTGGGGGGGCTGGTCGAGGCCCATGTCTTCGGCTGCCCGATCGGGCTTGGCTCGTCGATGGACTGGCGCGACAAGCTCGACAGCCGCATCGCCGGGGCGGTCATGGGCATCCAGGCGTTCAAGGCGGTCGAGATCGGCATGGGCCGCGCCTGCGCGTTCAAGCGCGGCTCCGAGGTCCACGACCCGATCGTCTGGGACGAATCGCAGCGCGAATCCAGCACGCTCGGCTTCGAGCGCACCCGCAACAACGCCGGTGGCCTCGAGGGCGGCATGACCAACGGCCAGCCCGTTGTTGTCACCGGCACCATGAAGCCCATCGCGACGCTGCTGCAGGGCCTGCCCAGCGTGAACCTGAACACGAAGCAGGCCGAGCGGAGCCAGTACGAGCGCAGCGATGTGTGCGCAGTCTCCGCGGCGAGCGTGGTGATGGAGAATGTGGTGGCCTTCGAGATCGCCCATTCCTGCCGCGAGAAGTTCGGCGGCGACTCCATGGTCGAGGTCCGCCAGAACTTCGAGGCGTACATGAACACGGCGCGGATGCTGCCGCTGAGCCCGCCGGATCAGACGATCGCGTGAGCGCTATCGCTGGTTGGCCGAGCGGTATTCATTGAGAATGCCTGCAATGGCAATGTGATGGTCATCAGTTGTCTGGATGACCAGGAGATCGTTAAAGGTTTGAATGATCCCGGTGTCGCCGCCGTTGTCACGCCAGCCATTGAAGTCGACTCTCGTCTGAATAAGACCAATGATCGATTCAGCGAAATCTCGGTCCACGGAGATGTTCAGTGACGAAAGGTCGTAGGTCCGTGTGGTGGTGAGCGAATCGAGCCGAGTCTCAGAATTGATCAGCACTCCCCCTCCATACACCACCCACCGTGCCTGATCGAAATCATCCGGCGAAGCGACACGCAGCCATTCGTCGAGCAAGTCGTCTGCGGTGGCTCGGAGAAATGGTTTTTCGCCTATTGGTCGGATGCCCTCGAAGCCAATATCATCGAGTTCTCTCGACGCCACGAACACCGGCACATTCGCGCGATCAAGTGCGTGCTGGATAGCCTCAATAACCGGGGTTTCGGCTTCAATGTCCAAGCCGACGGGCGTGACCCTCAGAATTTGCAGCGTATGAGAAGATGGCATCTCGCGAAGCGATGTTCGTGGGTACTGATGCTGAGGGTCGCGAAGTGACTCGAGAATCCTTGTGATCGACCGGTGGTGACGAGGGATCGTTGTAATCGAGATCCGATCATTGATGACTGTATAGATGCCAAATTCACCCCCATTGTCTCGCCAACTGTCGAACCCGACCATCGTCTGCACGATCTCGCGAAGATCCTGACGGTCCTGCGGCGTGGGGAATGGCCCGAGCAGTGCGTCAACGCGATAGGTCGAAGTCACCAGCGCACGCTCGGCGATTGCTGGGGCTGGAGCGATGATGAGCGTGCCTTCGTGAATGTCCCACAGCAGATTGTTGAAATTGACATACACGGCGATGTGACAGGCAAAGTCCATCGCTTTCTCCAGAGTGAGTGTTTCAACGAATTCCGTCGGGACGGTGCGGCTGAGAGAGTGTTCAGATTCGTGCAGATCCTCCGTGTCGATCTCCAGCGTAAGCCCTAGCGTCTCAGCGCAGCGCTCAAAGATATCCTGAAGCGTCATTTCCTCGACCGCTTCGCTACCAACAGTGAACATCTGCGATGCAGCAGTCTCCAGCGTGGCCTTGTCGTCGTCGCTCGGCGAGTACAGCAGCCACGGGAGTTCGGCACTCGTTCCCGTCACCACGATGCTGTGCAATGGCCGGAGTTCGTAGTCAGTCGTTGCAGGCGCGTTGCGAAGCACAACGACATGCCTGTTCGGGTCGGTCAAACTGATGATGTTCACCCGCAACTGCTCGATCGGAACCGGCGATGACTCGCCGAGTGCCGCGCGAAGGGCATCAGCGACCGACATGCCTTCGGTCAATGGCACGGGATCTCCGCCGCTTCCTTCGTACTTCTCCACATGCACGATCGGCGTGGGTTGAGCCGGCTCTGGCTCGGCCGCCGCGGGCGGCGTCTCGGGCTGCACCGCCGCCATCCCCGTCAATTTCTCATTGATCTGCTCGAACGCCGCGGCGGTCTGGGCCTGCTGTTGCCATGTGCCGATGCCCACGACGAGCAGGCCGATCGCGACCAGGGCGATGAGGACGGTGTTGATGCGCTGCAGCATGATGCGCTCCTTCAGTGCGATTCGCGTGCACTCTTTGGTGATGGATTCGGGGTCGCCGAAGCGCTTCAGGGCTTCGGCCTTGGCAGAATCAGCGTCGAGGCGTTCTTCCTCGGCGATCCGCTCCGCGGTCAGGGCGAGGTGGAACTCGATCTCCTCGCGGACTTCCGCTTCGATCTCGTGTTTCGGGCGATGCTCCGGCGGCGGGATGAACCGCCGGATCGCCATGTTCAGACTGTCCGCGACGCCGGGAAACATGGCTCAGGACTCGGGGGCGGTGAAGCGGGAGCCGATGACGGCGTCGACGGCCTGCGACATGCGCGACCAAGTGCTGACATCGGATTCGAGGCGCATGCGCCCGGCGTCGGTGAGCTCGTAGTACCGGGCCCGCCGGTTGGAGGCCGAGCGGTGCCATTCCGAGCGAACGAGGCCGCGTTTCTGGATGCGGTGCAGGGCCGGGTACAGCGAGCCCTCTTCGAGCAGGATGACTTCTTCCGAGGCCCGTGCGATGCGCTGCATGACCTCGTAGCCGTGGGCGGGGCCCGCGGTGAGGACCTTGAGGATCATCATGTCGAGCGTGCCTCGCAGCAGGTCCGGACGCTGGTCAGGGTCGGTTTTCGAGGGCATGGCTTCCCCTTTGGTTTCTATGGCAATGCCACTGTACACGGCTTCCATAGAAACACAAGGGTAAAGAAGCAATTCTCAAACTTTTCTTGGTTCCTTCCGCACTTGCCGGTACGCTGGGATCATCAGCGGGACCGATCCATCCCGCGGAAAGGGGCTCTGCCATGAGTCCGATCTCGCGACCGACCGAATCAACCGTGGACCAGCTTCGGGGTGGCGCTCTGGAAGTGGATGTGCCCGCATCCGTCTGGGCCGAGCGTTTCGACTCGGTGTACCGGGAGGCCTCCGGCGATCGCGGGCGGGTGCCGTGGTCGCACCGGCGCCCGAGCCCGAGCATGGTGAACTGGATGAACGCCGAGGCACCGTGCCACCTGCGCCCCGGAGCAAGGATCGCCGTGGTCGGCTGCGGCTTGGGTGAAGACGCGGTGTTTCTGGCCGAGCGCGGGTACGAGGTGACCGCCTTCGATATCTCGAAGACCGCGATCCAGTGGGCCCGGCGCCTGCACCCGGAGCACGCTGAGATGTTCTGTGTCGCCGACCTGCTGGACCCGCCCCCGGGCCTGATCCACCGCTTCGATCTGGCCGTCGAGGTGCACACGCTCCAGGCGTTGCCCCCCGTGCACCGGCTTGATCTGGCTCGCGGGATGGCCCGGCTTCTGACGCATGGGGGGCTTGTCCTGGCCTGCGCGAGGGGACGAGATACATCCATCCCGCTGGACGGCCTCGAGGGGCCGCCCTTCCCGTTCACCGCATCGGAATTGGGTGAGGTGCTGACGGAGGCCGGGCTGGAACCGGTCGGTGAGATCGCCAGTTTCGAGGACGACAATCGGCCGCCGGTCCCGCGTCTGCGGGCGGTTTTCCGGCGTGGATCGCGTTGAGGCGGAGATCCGAGAAAATTCCGTCCTGTTTGCAGGGCGGATGGAACCGCCTAAACCTATGACTCGAATAGTCTTACGGTAATCGGTCGTCTCGGGTACGATCGCTTTGGTTCGGCGACCTCCTCCCGCCCAGCCCAGCGAACCTGCCCCAGACCGTTGCCCGACCATCGTTGGAGTCGAAGACCGATGGAACCTTCGCAGCGATGGGAAGTGAGTCAGGCGAGCCCGCTCGGCGACAGGAAACCACCCTTCTTCCGGGGAGAGGACCAGTCGGCGGGCTTCGCCTGTATCGGCTTTGGGGGCCAGCACCTGATCGCCGGGGGGTGAGTAAGGTACGGTAGACGCCCGCGGCGGTGTCCGGACAGAAACAGACCCTGGATCGCTCCCATCGAGAGCATCTGAACAGGTTGAAGGAGAGAGCATGAGGATGACAGCACAGAACTCCCCCCGCGCGGCCGGCCGCCTGGGTTTCACGCTCGTTGAGTTGCTGGTGGTCATCGCGATCATCGCGATTCTCATCGCGATCGCTCTGCCGGCGTTCAGCCGCGTCCGGACGCAGGCGCGGGTTTCCTCGACCCAGACGCTGATGTCCTCGATCAACGCGGGCATCGCCCAGTTCAAGACCGATCGTCGTCGCCTGCCCGGCGTGTTCAGCGCTGAGGAACTCGGAAGCAGCCAGAACTTCAACGGCGGCTGGCTCTCCAGCGTTGGCATTACCCCGATGGAGAACGCCCTGCTCGATCTTGCTGGCGGTGCGTTCGCGAACGAGCAGGACCTCGAAAACGCGGGATTCACGACCTCCCAAGCCATCGAAATCACGCTGGACAACAAGACCGTCTATGTGGTCCCCGCCTTCGTCGGTTCGGCCGGGGACAACGGCTATGTGGACCTCGGCAGCGATGTGCTGGTCTCCGTGGAGGGCCAGAATGCGCGCCTGCCTCAGAACGGCATCCCCGATGTCCTCGACTCCTTCGGCACGCCGCTGATGCTCTGGGCCGTTAACGAGAACGCCGGACGCACCGCGGCGTATGTGGCTGAGAACTCCAACGGGAACACCAAGGCCCTCTTCTACTGGGCGTCGAACGGTTCCTACGCGATGTCCGGTTTCCCGCGCTCAACGACCTCCGGAAATTCGGCTCCGATCGGCGTCAGCCAGTACCGTCGCAGTTTGCTGAGTTCCGAACTGATCGGCAATGCCAACGATCGTCTGCGGAGCATCATGGCCGTCACCGGCAACCGCTCGTTCCCGACGACCTCGTCTGAGCTTGCCAACCCGGGTATCGGCCCCTCGGCGCCGAACATTCTCGTACCCGCCCAGCCTCGAGGCGAGTCGATCCTGATGTCGGCGGGTCCCGACCGTATCTACCTCAACGCGTTCCCCTCGGGAGCGAACACTCGGGATTTCGATTCCGCGGCGTATACACCGACCGGTGACTTTGAACGAAACCAGATCGATCCCAACGCGCAGGTGATCGAACGATTCGACGACATTGTCCTCGGCGGCGGCTGAATCGCCTCGCAGCCCATCTTCGCACGGACCCTTCCGGGTCCGTGCTTTGTTTTTGGGTGGGGTCGCTCCCCGTATTGTGACTGGGTTTGCGCTTTGGCTTCCAGGCACAGTGCTGTACCATCCGGTCCATGCTAAAACAATTGTGGCATCGGGCGGGTGTTCTTCTTTCAACTTCTGCGAGTGAGTCCCGAAGCGGGATATGGCTCGCGTTCAGTCTTGCCTCGGCCTTCGGCGCGGTAGCTCTCGCGCAGCCCTACGAGCCGGTCAACGGACCTCGCCAGGTCGATCCGGGCTGGCACGCGCTGACCGGCGCGACTGTCGTGACCCGGCCGGGCAGCACGGTCGAGAACGCGACGCTGGTCATCCGCAATGGCGTGATCGTCAGTGTTCAGGCCGATGCCGAGCCGCCGGCCGGCGCGAGGGTCTGGGATGTGTCGGGCCTGATGATCTATCCGGGTTTGATCGAGTCCTACGCGGCAGTCTCAGTGCCCGCGCCCGACGAGTCCTCGGCGGGGTCGCACTGGAACGCCGCGATCGCCGCGCAGCGTTCATCGCTCACCGGCGAGAGTCTGAGCGCCGACGCTCGCGAGAAGCTGCGGGCCATGGGCTTCGTCGTGGCGCACATCGCGCCAGACGACGGGCTGCTCCGTGGTCAGACGGCGATTGTGGCCCTCGGCGAAGACCGGAACCTCAGCGATCCGACCGCACGGGTGATCAACGCGTCGCTCTGGCACGCCGCATCTCTCCGGCGTGGCTCGCTGGGCAGCAGCTACCCCGGTTCGAAGATGGGGGCGATCGCGCTGATCCGCCAGACACTCGCCGATGCGCAGTGGTGGCCCCAGGCCACGACCATGCACGAGCGGAACCCCGCGAAGTTCTCGCGCCCCGCGCCGAACGACGCCGTCGAAGCGCTCGCGGACGATCGCGGGCTGTTCTTCATCGTCGGCGATGAACTCGACCTGCTGCGGACCGCGCGGCTCGCGGCGGAGTTCGAGCGCGATGCAGTCTTCGTCGGCAGCGGCACCGAGCTCCGGCGACTGAACGCGATCGCGGCGCTCGAGCGCCCGGTGATCGTGCCGATCAGCTTCCCCGCCCGCCCGCAGGTTGAGACGATCAGCGATCAGGACGCGATCTCGCTTGCCGAACTCATGATGTGGGAGCAGGCCCCGACCAACCTGCGCCGACTGCACAGCGCGGGGGTCCCGGTCGCGGTCACCTCGTCCGGGCTGCGTCGAGGCGAGAACTTCTGGAAAAACCTCAAGAGCGCCATCGACCACGGCCTGAGTGAAGACGATGCGCTCGCGATGCTGACGATCGCGCCCGCGCAGATGCTCGGCATCGACTCCAGGTACGGCACTATCGAAGCGGGCAAGCAGGCCAGCTTCGTAGTCGTCGACGGCGATCTGCTCGGCGGCTCGCCGACCATCCGCGATGTCTGGACCGACGGTCAGCACCACGAGATCAATGCGGGGCCCGATCGCTCGCTCAGCGGCGAATACGAAACCTCGCTCTCGAAGAACGGCTCACCCATCAGCATCCGCGTCGAGGCCACGAGCAAGGCCACCAAGGTCACCTTCGTGCACGCCCCGGAGCCGCGCCAGATGGAAGAAGGCGAAGATGAGCCGTCTTCGGTCGAGGCCAGCGCTCGCAAGGTCGAGCGGACGGGCAACCGCCTGAACCTGCTGGCGGACGCATCGCTCTTCGGCGATGAATCCGGCACGGCGACGGTCCGGCTCTCGTTCGACGGCGAGCGGGTGCTCGGTGTCGCGCGCCTCACCGGCAACCGGGATGTGCGCTTCACGGCCCAGCGTCAGGCCGGCGTTGACGACAATGAAAGCGAGGAGAAGAAGGAAGAAGACACCGAAACCCCGGATGTCCCCGAAACGCTCGCGCTGCCCTTCGGCGCGTTCGCGTACGACGAGATGCCACGGCAGGAGCCGGTGGTCATCCACAACGCCACCATCTGGACCAACACCGATGAGGGCATCATCGAGAACGGCTATGTGATCTTCCGCGACGGCAAGATCGAGCGGGTCGGTTCGGGAGAGCCCGGCGGCCTGCCGCGGATCTACCGCTGGATCGACGCCGAAGGCCGCCATGTCACGCCCGGCATGCTCGACTGCCACAGCCACACCGGAATCGATGGCGGCGTGAACGAGGGAACCCAGGCCGTCACTGCCGAGGTCGCCATCTCCGATGTCATCGACCCCGACGACATCAACTGGTACCGCCAGCTCGCCGGCGGCGTGACCGCTGTCAACCAGCTCCACGGCTCCGCCAACCCCATCGGCGGGCAGAACTCGGTCGTGAAGCTCCGCTGGGGCGTTGAGCATCCGGACGACATGCGGATGGAAGACGCTCCCAGCGGCATCAAGTTCGCCCTCGGCGAGAATGTGAAACAGTCGAACTGGGGCGGCAACGGTCGCTACCCGCAGACGCGCATGGGCGTCGAGACCATCATGATCGATTCGTTCGTCGCCGCGCGCGAGTACGCCAGGCGTCGCCACGAAGCCCGGCGGGCTGGCGAGCCGTTCCGCGTGGATTACGAGCTGGAGGTGCTGTCGGAGATCCTCGATGGCGACCGGCTGATCCACTGCCACAGCTATCGTCAGGACGAGATCCTCATGCTCTGCCGCATCGCCGAGGAGTTCGGTTTCACGATCGGCAGCTTCCAGCATGTGCTCGAGGGCTACAAGGTCGCCGAGGCGATCAAGGAGCATGCGATCGGTGCATCGTCCTTCAGCGACTGGTGGGCCTTCAAGGTCGAAGTGTTCGACGCGGTTCCCTACAACGGCGCGATCATGCACGATGTCGGCGTCAATGTGAGCTTCAATTCCGATTCGAACGAGGTTGCCCGTCGCCTGAACACCGAGGCGGCGAAGGCCGTGAAGTACGGCGGCGTGGACCCCGAGGAAGCGCTGAAGTTCGTCACGCTCAATGTCGCCAAGCAACTGCGCATCGAGGATCGGGTCGGCTCGATCGCTCCCGGCATGGACGCGGATCTCGCCGTGTGGACCGCCAGCCCGCTGAGCTCGTTCGCCCGCTGCGAGCGGACCTTTGTGGACGGTCGCGAGATGTTCTCGCTCGAGCGCGATGCCGAACTTCGGGCCAGGATGGTGGCGGAGCGCGATCGCATCATCCAGAAGATCATCGCCGACAAGAAGGCCAAACCCGGGAAGGAGGAAGCGCAGGAGGCCGAGACCGAGGCCGCCCGCGCCCTCGACCTGCTCGCTTCGGGCAGCGCCTCCCCAGCCGAGATGATCGAGGCCTACCGCCTCGTCCAGCAGCTCGCCACGCTCGAAGAGCAGTACCTGTTCCGCCGGCGCAACGGCATCGACCCGCTGGCCACCCGTCCCGGAGAGTGCGGCTGCGACGAGCAGAGTCTGCTCTCCCAGACCCGCTGATACTCGGTTTCGACACGATCCCAATCCAACCCGCGCCCGAAAGGCCCGCGATTATGAAGAAGTTCCTGACCTCCTGCTCCACGCTCATCGCGATGATCGCGATGAGCGCGATGACCTCCAGCGCACTCGCCCAGGACCTCGGCATCAAGGCCCCGCCCCAGTCGAACCCGATCGTCCTCGTCGGCACGGTGCACACCGTGTCCAATGGTGTGATCGAGAACGGCATGGTGATGTTCGAAGACGGCATCATCACCACGGTCGGCCCCGCCGGGATCCTCGAGCGCATCGGACTCAGCGAGGATGTCGAGATCATCGAGCTCCCCGACCACATGCACATCTATCCCGGCCTGATCGGCGCGAACACGATCATGGGTCTGACCGAGATCAGCTCGGTCCGGGCCACCCTCGACCACACCGAGATCGGCGACTTCACCCCCGAAGTCCGCGCGGCGTCCAGCGTCAATCCCGACTCGACGCTCATCCCCGTCACCCGCTCGGCGGGCATCCTGACCGTCGGCGTCATGCCCCTCGGCGGCAACATCACCGGGCGCGCGGCGGTGATCCGCATGGACGGCTGGACATGGGAAGACATGGCCGTCGAGGACGATGCCGGGCTGGTCGTGAACTGGCCGAGCGTGCGTCCGTCCACGGCGTGGTGGGTGACCACCCCCCGCGAAGAGCAGATCGCCCGCGCCAAGCGCCGGCTCGCCGAGATCGACGAGTTCTTCACCGCCGCACAGTCGTACCTCGACGCGAAGAACGCCGACGATTCGGTTCCGACCGACATCCGCTACGAGGCGATGGCCCCGGCCCTTCGTGGCGAGTCGCCGGTCTTCATTCGCGCGAGCGAGATCCAGCAGATCGAGAGCGCCGTCGAGTGGGCGACCGGGCGAGGTCTCAAAGCCGTCATCGTCGGCGGGCGCGATGCCGAGCAGTGCGCCGACCTGCTCAAGAAGCACGACATCGGGGTGATCATCGACGGCGTGCACCGCCTGCCCGGTCGGCGCGATCATGTGTACGACGAGCCGTTCACCCTGCCCTCGCGCCTGGAGGCCGCGGGAGTGCGCTGGTGTCTTGCCAGCGGCGAAGAAACCGCCCACGAGCGGAACCTGCCCCACAACGCGGGCACGGCCGTCGCCTACGGGCTCGATCCGGACGCGGGCATCCGCGCCATCACGCTGTCCGCAGCCGAACTTCTCGGCGTGGCCGACCGCCTCGGCTCGATCGAGGAGGGCAAGGCGGCAACCCTGATCGTCACCGACGGCAACCCGATGGAAATGACCACGCTGACCTGGATGGCCTTCATCGACGGCCGCCGCATCAGTCTCGCTGATAAGCAGAAGATCCTGACCGAGAAGTACCTCGAGAAGTACCGCCAGCTTGGGCTGATCGGCGAGGACGGCGAAGAGACGGCCGATCCGGAGTGAGGTCCGGCTCTGGTATGGTGTGGCCTCGAATCGCTTTCCGAACAGGCCACACCCATGCCCGCCCAAGAACTCTTTTCCCCCCAAACCTCCATCCCGCTCCACAAGATCAAGGTCGTTCTGCTGGAGAACATCCACCAGCGGGCGGTCGATCTGCTCGAGTCGTCCGGCTTCACCGTGGAATCGCACCGCGATGCCGAGGCGGGCAGTGAACTGATCGACCTCGCGTCCGATGCCCACATGATCGGCATCCGCTCCAAGACGCAGCTGACCGCCGAGTTCTTCGAGGCCTGCCCCAAGCTGTGGTCGGTCGGGTGCTTCTGCATCGGGACCAACCAGGTCGATCTGGACCCCGCGGCGGCCAAGGGGATCGCGGTCTTCAATGCGCCGTTCTCGAACACGCGGTCGGTGGCCGAGAAGGTCGTCTGCGAGGTCATCGCGCTGCATCGAAAGCTGTTCGAGCGATCGGCGGCGCTGCACGCCGGGAAGTGGCAGAAGTCGGCCAGCGGCTCGCACGAAGTCCGCGGGCGCACGCTGGGCATCGTCGGCTACGGGCGCATCGGCTCGCAGGTCTCGGTGCTGGCCGAGTCGATGGGCATGCGGGTCGTCTACTTCGACACCTCGAACACGCTGCCGCTCGGCAACGCCGTGAAGGCCCAGTCGCTGGATGAACTGCTCGCCCAGTCCGACTGCGTCACGCTGCATGTGCCGGATGTCGGTGCGACGCGAAACCTGATCGGCGCGCGTGAGCTGGCGAAGATGAAGAAGGGCGCGCACCTGATCAACAACGCCCGGGGCAGCGTCGTGGACCTCGACGCGCTGCGCAGCGCGATCGAGTCCGGGCACATCGGCGGCGCGGCGGTCGATGTGTTCCCGGAAGAGCCGAAGGACAACGATGCCCCGTTCGCTTCGCCGCTGGCGGGCCTGCCCAATGTGATCCTCACGCCCCACATCGGCGGCAGCGCCATCGAGGCGCAGGAGAACATCGCCGTCGAGGTCGGCACCAAGCTCGTGCGGCTGATGAACGAGGGCGCGACCGCGACCGCCGTCAATGTGCCGGAGGTGGACCTGCCGTCGCTACACGCCGACCACCACCGCATCGTGCACTTCCATCGCAACGAGCCCGGCGTGCTGGGCGCGTTGCACTCGGTGATCGCCGGCAGGGGCGTGAACATCGCCGCGAGCTACCTGCAGTCCGACTCTCGCCACGGCTACGCGGTGCTCGATATCCGCCCGAGCGAATCCGTGAAGGAAGCCGACCTGCTCCAGGAGCTGCGAGCCATCAACGGCACGATCCGCGTCCGCACAATCTGGTAGCGGTCGCTCAGCGGGCGTTCTGTGGATCTTCGATCGCGGGCACGGCGTGCTGGGCCGGGGTCGCGTCGAGTTCCGGTCGGGGCGGATCCTTGCGCCCGATCATCGCGACCACGACCGCGCAGAAGATTAGGCCGAACGCGATCAATTCGTTCACGCGCAGCCGCTCCTTGAGCACGAGGATCGCGAACCCCATGAACACGGTGAGCGTGATCGCTTCCTGAATGACCTTGAGCTGCGCAGCGCTGAGTGGCCCGCCGCTGGAAGTGTGCCCGATCCGGTTCGCGGGGACTTGCAGCAGGTACTCCGGGAACGCGATCAGCCACGAGACGAAGATCGCGGTGATGAAGCCCCACGACGGTTTCTTGAGGTGGCCGTACCACGCCCAGGTCATGAAGATGTTCGAGCCGATCAGCAGGCAGACGGTGATGAGCACGCGGGACATACGCTTCTCCGGAGGGCGAAGCCGCACAGCGTACCACGCGCGACCGGCTACCCGAGCAGTCCCTTGTTCATCGCCAGGAGCTGTTTGAGCCGCTCGGCCATCGCCCGGACCGCCTTGCCCCGGTGGCTCATGGCGTGCTTTTCCTCGGGCGACAGTTCGGCGGAGTGCCGCCCGTCGTCGAGTCGCAGCAGGGGGTCGTAGCCGAAGCCGTTGCCGCCGCGCGGCTCATGGGCGATCGTGCCATCGAAGGTGCCGCGCGTGCGGATCAGGATACCCGCCTGCGGGTGGGCTACGGCGATCGCGCAGACGAACCGCGCGGTCCGCTCGTAGTCCGGGACCGACTGCATCTCTTCGAGCAGTTTGGCGTTGTTCGCCTCATCTCGGACCTCGCGCGAGCCGTCCACTCCCGCGTACCTCGCGGAGTACACGCCGGGACGGCCACCCAGCGCATCGACTTCCAGCCCGGAGTCGTCGGCGATGCAGGTCCTGCCGGTCAGGTTGGCGTAATGAACCGCCTTCTTCGCGGCGTTGGCCTCGAAGGTCTCCCCGTCCTCGATCGGCTCCGGGAAGTCGCCTTCCAGTTCATCGAGCCCGATCGCGTCGACCCCCAAAGGCAGCAGAATCGCACGGATCTCCTCGATCTTCTTTGGGTTGCCGGTCGCGATCAGCAGCGTGCCCGTGGATTGGTCCATCAGCGCCCCCGGTACTCGACGGGGATCTCGCCGTGGTCAGCCCGGATGACGCTTCGAATGCCTCCCCGGCCCTTCCAGTTCGTGATGATCTGCAGCCAGACGGGGTTCATCAGGTCCACGAGGTGGTCGCGGATGGTGTTGGTGACCGCCTCGTAGAAGATGCCCTCGTTGCGGAAGCTCTGGTAGTACAGCTTGAGCGACTTCAGCTCGACGCACACGCCGCCATCGGCCTTCGCTCGAGGCATGTACCGGAGCGTCACATCCCCGAAATCCGGGTGGCCGGTCTTCGGGCAGACGCTCGTGAACTCCTCGGAGGTGTGCTCGATGACAAAGGGCCGGTCGCCGGGGGTTTCAAAGCATTCAAGCTGGCTGGTATCTGGCATGGAGGTCTCCGGATGGTCGGATCGGGGCGGCAACGATAGCCGGTCGGGCCAACGCTGTCAGCACGATCAAAAGACTGTGACCCCGAATCCCAGTGAGTTACGCTTTGCAGTTGTCAAACCCTGAGGAGGAACCACCATGCGTCAGACCCTTTCAACTGTCTCGCTGCTCGCCGCCGGAGCCGTTTTCGGCTCGCTCGGGCTGGCATCCCTCTCCAGCCCATCCGCGATCGCCCAACCCACCAATCAGCCCGCCGGTCAACCCCAGCAACCGGGTCCCGGCGGCATGGGCCAGATCCTCGTCGACTCGCTCAAGTCCGTCGAGGGTGTGCTCGGCGTCGATGCCGGTCAGATGGCTTCTGGCAAGAATGTCATCATCGGCTGGTTCGAAGACGCCGAGGCCGCCCGGCGCTGGTATCGCCATCCGACCCACCGGGCCATGATGGCGATGGCCGGCGGTCGCGCAGACGACGGCGAGCCGCTGCAGCATGTCGAAGAGGGCGTGCCGCTCATGGTGATCGCCTCGATCACCTTCTCCGAGAAGCCCGAGATCCAAGGCATCCCCATGCCGATCAGCCAGATATCGATCGAGGTCTATCAGGCCGCGCCGGGCGGAGCGTATGTCAACGGCAAGCTCGCCCCGGAGTCGTTCACCGTTGAGCACATGAAGAACCTCACGCCGACCCCGGCCGAGTGAGCCGCCCCGGTCAGCCCCGCTCGTAGGTCGACACCAGCTGGATGAACGCCGGCTGGTTCGAGTTGATCCGCAGCGACCGGCGGAGCAGGCTCAGCGCCTCGATTCGCAGCGCCTCGTCGGTGCGCCCGCCCTGCACATACTCGTTGAGCAGCACCACGCCCAGTCCGTTCAGCGCCGGGTAGTGGCGCTGGTCGAGATCGAGCGCCGAGCGGAACATCTCCGTCGCCCGGTCGTACCGGCGGAGCTTGAAGTACGCGAACCCAAGCCGCTCGTAGGCCGTCGCGCTGGGCTCGATCGCGATGGACGCGTCGAGCGTGTTGATCATCTCCGTGTACCGCTCGATCGCCCCCAGACTGTTCGCCCAGTTCAGCAGCAGGTCCGGGGTCAGCTCCATCAGTTCCGCGGCGGTCTCGTACTCCCGGATCGCCTCCTCGTGCCGGTCCAGCAGCGAGTAGGTCGCCCCGAGGTTCGCCCGCGACGGGCCGTCGTCGGGGTCCGAGCGCACCGCCTGTTCGGCGTACGGCAGCGCCCAGTCCGGTCGCTCCTGCTCGAGATAAGCCGCGGCAAGCCCGCGGTTCGCCGCGGCGTCGTTGGGGCGGATCGCCAGAGCCCGCAGGTATACCCGCACCGCCTCCACCACCCGGCCCAGAGCGTGCAGCACATCGGCGTGGTTGAACTGCGCATCGAAGTTGCGCGGCTCCAGATTCGCCGCCCGACCGAAAGACCGCTCGGCGGAGACCAGGTCGCCCTGCTGACGCAGGATATTGCCCATCTCAAGGTGGGCGACGGTGAGTTCGGGGTTGCGGGCGATGGCCTGCTCGAGAAGAGCGAGCGCCGCCTCGGCATCACCGAGTTCGATGGCCTCACGGGCTTCGATCAGCGGATCCGAGGCGTCCCGCTGTTGCGCGGCCTGACGCTCGGCCCGGGTCGGCGTGTCCTGCCCGTCGCCGGATATCCAGGCGCAGCCCCCCGCGAAGACGCACGCCGCGAGCGCGATTCCGCAGAAGATCGCGTTGCGATATCCGGAGCTGGCGTGTCTGGGGCGAATGCTGCGGCGTGTCTCGCTCATATCGTCGGTACGCTCCCGGGCGGGTCGGTGCTGGCCGGTGGGGTTCAGCGGTACAAGGTACACCACGCCCACTGGGCTTGTCGGCTCGTCTGGCACAACGGATCCAGCCCCGGCCGAAATTATCGGGCAGATGGGGCATTCCTGAGTATTCTGATGGGCATGCTCGAAACCATCGGACGCCGTCTCAGCGCATTTTTCAGGGCCACCGCGCCCGATCCGTTCGTGCTGGCCATCCTCCTGACCTTCCTTACGCTCGCGCTGGCCATCGGGTTCTCCGAGCGGTCCCCCGCCGAGATCACCGCCGCCTGGGCGGATGAGTCCACCGGCGTCTGGCGGTACCTCGGCTTCGGCATGCAGATGTGCCTGATCCTCGTCACCGGGCACGCCATCGCCGCCAGCAGGCCCGTCTCCGGCATGCTCAACGCGCTGGCCCACCTGCCCCGATCCGGCCCGCAGGCAGCGGCTCTGATCGCGCTGGTCGCGGCGGGGCTGGGCGTGTTCCACTGGGGGGTCGGGCTGATCGGCGGGGCTCTCATCGCGCGCGATGTCGGGCGCGTCATGGTCCGCCGGGGCATCCGCGTGCACTACCCCGTCCTCGTCGCGGCGGGTTATGTCGGCATGATGGTCTGGCACGGCGGCTTCTCCGGCACCGCGCCCATCAAGGTAACCACCAAGGAGGACCTCGCCGAAGTCATCGACCCCGCGCTCGGGGTGGCCCCCATCGGTCTCGAACAGACGCTGCTCAGCCCGATGAACCTCGTCATCACCGGCGGCCTGCTCATCCTCTGCCCCATCGTGATGGCGATGCTCATGCCGCGCTCTCGGCGCGCGGGTGACGACTTCGTCAGCGCCGCCTCCGAAGCGCATATCCAGCCGATGGACCACTTCGTCGCCGTGGGCAAAACCGCCGATTCGGATTTCGACCACGACGATGTGGACACCACGCCCTCTCGGACCGAGTCGCCCAAGGCCCCGATCCCGCGCCTGCTCGAAGACACACCCATCGTGAACTGGGCGCTCGCCCTGCTCATCGCCCTGTGGGCGTTCGGGCATTACCTGCCGGGCGTCACCGAAGGGCTTTCCGAATCCCTGCGCCAGTGGGTTCCGATCGGCGGCACCGTGAACGAGAACAACGAGCGCGTCACCGGCCTGATGAACCTCACGCCCAACACGCTCAACCTCACCATGTTCATGCTCGGCCTGCTGCTGCACGGCTCGGCGGCGAGTTACATGCGAGCGATCGAGGACGGTGCACGCGGTTGCGCCGGCATCATCATCCAGTTCCCGCTCTACGCCGGGATCGCCGCGATGATGGCAGCGTCCGGGCTGACCGCGCTCATCGCCGAGAAGCTCTCGGCGGGCGCCAGCGAAACGACGCTGCCGGTCGTGACCTTCTTCAGCGCGGGCATCGTGAACATCTTCGTCCCCTCCGGAGGCGGGCAGTGGGGGGTGCAGGGGCCGATCGTGATGGAGTCGGCGCTCAGCGCGGGCGTGGACCCGGCGAAGATGGTCATGGCCCTCGCCTACGGCGACCAGATCACCAACATGCTCCAGCCCTTCTGGGCGCTGCCGCTCTTGGCGATCACGGGCGTGAAGGCGAGGGACATCGTGGGCTATACGGCGATTCTGATGCTGATCGCGATCGTGTGGATCGTCACGTGCCTGCTGGTGTTTTGAAAGTGCGGTTGAGACCCGCCAGAATCAACTCCGCTTTGCCGCTCGTACGCTCACTCCGGAACCCGGGAACGCGTCCAAGACTTGATTGAGCCACTCGATAGCTCGACCTCCCCATTGATTTGAGACAGCGTAGGTGACGCCATCTGATTCGATGCGCTCATCATCACCGGTATACCAGCGGTAGTGATCAAAGCGCTTATTGATGGCGCTGCATCTGGTTTCAACAGCAGAGAGAAAGTCTTCTTCGGAACCGAAGCTGCCTTCTGCATGCTGGAAGCAGTTTCCAGCGCGAAAGCTGACGGCCTTCTGAATGAGTTCTGGCGTCGTATGTTTCTGATCGCAGAGATACTTGATGACGCGAAAGACAGTTTCACGCTTCGAAAGCGGTCCGAGTTCCGTGTTGCCACACTTGACCATGTACTTTGTGAGGTCGCGTGACTCCACACGCGACACATGCTCCTTTTGCGATTTCTCGCGAACTCTGACCTGGTATTCCTCGGCCTCTGGGAGCGGAAGAACCTGCTGTATATCAAGGAGCAATCGATTCCCGTCCGCGTAAGGACTCAGGCGAACACATCGGATGTCGATGCCACGGGGATTCAGCCATAGCACAGCAGAAGTGAGTTCACGCGAGAACTCAGCTGCGGTCAGGACGATCCGAACATCCTGAGCAAAGTTCTCATCATCCGCTTCATCCCAATCCAGGAATTTAAGGATTTCCTCGCGAGCATCCAGATCCACTTCTATCGACTTGAGGTATCGCTCGTGAGCTCTCACGGCCTGATCGAAGGTCATTGTTGAGACCATCGCGGCATAGCGGATTGCCTGCAGGTCCATGTGGCCGCCATCTTCCGTGCGTTTCAACTCGATGACCACAAGGTTGGCATCGGTGTCGAGTGCGAGGAGGTCTATGCGGCGTTTGGAGTCGTCCCAGTCGCCGAACTCCTCGGCCAGAACCATGCATCCCGGAGCGATCACCTCGATCTTCTGGCGGAGCAATCTTTGAAGATCGCTTCGTTCGTAGACCTTCGCTTCCATGAAGGTCGTCGGTCTCACCGGACGGATTTCGTGATCAGTCACCTCGTAGATCGCCATGAATGTTCCTCAGCAGCTTTGACCAATCAAATTCATCACTCCGCCGCAGGCCCCACATAAATCACCGCATCCGCCCGGTTGCGGTCTTCCTCGCGCAGCTCCAGCGACCACACCGGCTGTACGCTGATCGTCATCACCCGTGCGCCCGGGCGCAGCTCGCGCAGGCGCGAAGTGGTTCCGCCCTCAAAATCGCTGTGGAACTGGCCGACCACCAGCACCACCGGGTAACTGCCCGCATCGAGCGCGCCGGCGACGGAATCGGCCATCGTCGCGTCCCAGACATTCTGGCTGCGATAGAACGACAGCACCATCGGATCGTCCTCGCCCTCGGGAACCTCCTCCTCGGAATGGCCGCGCATGCCGCTCATGATCTCGAAGAACCGGTCCTTGTAGCCGTCCTGCGTCAGGGCCTCGGGGATCACGAACATGCTCTGCTGGTTGGGCAGGAGTTCCTCGAGGCGCTCGAACCCATCGGTCCGGGCGAGGCGGACATAGCGGCGTGGCGCGTTCGCCGCGACGATCGGGCGGTTGCGCTCGAGCGCTGCCAGCACCATCCGGCGATGCCCCTCGGGGTAACGCTGCAGATTCTCGCGCCCGGTCGTCGCCATGAACTGCTCGTGATCGATCACGCCGCTCATCAGGTCGTCGAGGTGCAGCTGCTCATCGCGCTCGATGAACTCCATCGCGAGCGCGGCGGTCGTCGGACGCAGCTCGAGCATGTCGTCGAACAGCGTCGCCGCCGCGTCCAACCCCATCGGGTGGCCGTGCAGCTCACCGATCAGCACGATGTCCGATGCCGCGGCACGCGCGACCAGACCGCTCCAGGTCATGTCGATGCCCGTGCCGCTGAAGACCCGCAGGTCTCGCACCTGCTCGGGCGCCTTCATCCCGTCGGGGATCGCCGCCAGCCGCTCCTGCTCCGCTCGCTCCATGGCCGCAGCGTCCCGAGCCGAAAGCCCGGTCTGAGGATCGATGGCCACCGAGCGGTTCCCGCCCGCGCAGCCCACAAGAAGGAACGATGTTGCGGCGATCAGCGAGAAGCCAGCGATTCTGAGCATGGGAGACTCCGGCGAGAATGGATCAGAGGAAAGAAAGACTCGTTGGACTTACCGGCCGCTGGGCGGGTCGGGTTGCGGTGATTCGAGCATAGCATCGAGAGAGCCGGCGATCCGGCATCGCAGGTTTCGCGTCAGTTCGAGCAGCGCCGCTCCCGCGACCGCCGCGAAGATCAACGCTCCCGCGGCGGGTTCAGCTCGAAACGCCATCACTGCGAGCACCAACTGCATCACCGGCCCTCCGGCAGAGATGATGCTGTTGGCCAGCGATGAGCTCCCCCGGTTCATCGGGGGATCGGCGAAGTAGCGGATCGAGAGCCAGTACCCAAGCCACCTCCCGTCGCCGCTGGCGATCAGCCCGATGACCAGCGCGATCCAGAACGCTCCGGTCGAAGCGAACTCCGCGAGATCGACGATGCTCGTCATCGCCCCGGCGAGCGCGGGGAGAAGGACGGCGTAGAACAGCGCATCGTGGAAGCGGATCTCCGCCTGCCGGGTCCGAAGCAGCCCGTTGTCGATCAGCAGCAGCCCGATCGAGAACACCATCGCCGTGCCGACCAGCACCGACGACGCCGTCGCGGTCCCGAACGAGGCGGTCGCGCAGACGCTCACCACCAGCGCGGCGATCAGGAACGCCCACCCCCCGGACATCGCGTGCGCACCCCGGCGCACCGTCGCGCCCGGAACCGCCAGCACCAGCCCGAACGCGATCGCCATGGGGATCTCCAGACCGAGCAGCCAGCGCGCGAAGATCGCCGGGATCGCCGCGGCACTCACGAGCATCAGCAGCTCGACCGGCGCAGGCGGGAAGTTGCCGCACACCTTGGCCACGCTCCGCTCAGCGCTGCGCTCGGGCCGGGGTTTCTCGGAGATTTCCGAGCGCGTGCGACGGAAGTACCCGCTGGCGAAGACCATCCCGCCCAGGACCGCGAGCAGGATCGACAGGCGCCGGATGTGGTTGATCTCGGCTTCCCGCAGTAGATCCCTGGCCGCCGCGATCCGCGGCTCGTACCGATCACGGATCTCGACCTCGATCTCGTCGAACGCGATCTCGCTCACACCGGTGCGCTGCAGCGCGGCGATCGCCGCGGCGATTTCCCCGTCCCGCTCGGCCTCGGCCTCCGCCAGCGCGTCCCGCTCCTGCACCGCGCCGACGATGATCGGCTCGTAGAGATGCGGGGCCGAGCCACCGAGCGCGAGCGAACCCATCAGGATCCCCGCCAGCAGCCCGCCGCAGATCGCCGAAGCGCCCTTGCCGCCGGGCAGGCCGATCATCCGGAAGACCGCCGCCAGAACGATCGCGGGCACGGTCAGCAGCACCGCCTGAATCAGCACGAGCATGATCGGATCTTCGAGCCAATCCTGAAGCATGCGCCCAGTGTAGGACGGCGCGGCCTCGCCATGCCGATAGCATGCCCGTAAGGAGCCCGCGCCCATGCCCACGACCATGCTCGCCGCCTGGATCCACAACATCGACCCGATCGCCTTCGGCCCCGTCCGCTGGTACGGGCTTTCCTATATCGCGAGTTTCGTGATCGGCTATGTCCTGCTCCGCTGGCTCGCCAAACGGGGCACGGTTCGCATCGACGCCCAGTTCACCCTCGATGTGATCCTCGCGCTGGTCATCGGCGTGCTCGTCGGCGGGCGGCTCGGCAGCGTGCTCTTCTACAACCCGTCGCAGTTGATCAGCTTCACCTCCTCCCCGCCCTGGTGGGAGGTATTGGCCATCAACAAGGGGGGAATGGCCAGCCACGGCGGCATGATCGGCGTCATCCTGGCGTGCTGGTGGGTCGCGCGACGGCACAAACTCCCCATGCTCCATGTCGCCGACGCGATCGCCCTGATCGCCCCGATCGGCTTTTTCCTCGGCCGCATCGCCAATTTCGTCAACGGTGAACTGCTCGGCAAGATCGCCGCCCGCCCTTGGGAGGACGCCCCCTGGTGGTCGGTCAAGTTCCCCCACGAACTCAGCCAGCGCACCCGGGAGTGGTACGAGACCGTCAACCCGGACACCCGGGCTGAGATGAACGAACTGAGCTTCAGCTACCTCGGCGGCGATGTCGCCGCACCGCTGACCGAGATCGAGCGGGTCAACGCCATGGGGGGCGTGGTCACCCGGAGCATCCAGCAGGGCATCAGCGGCGTCGCCGAACAGATCGGACCGCTCCTCAACGCCCGTCACCCGTCGCAGCTCTACCAGGCGTTCTTCGAAGGTGTGGTCCTGTTCGTGGTGCTCTGGGCCATCGCATGGAAGGCGCGCAAGCCCGGGGTGATCGGAGCATGGTTCCTGATCGTCTACGGCGCGGGCCGGATTTTCACCGAGTTCTACCGCCTGCCCGATGTCGGCGTCAGCGGCTTCATCCCCGGGCTCAGCCGCGGCCAGTCGCTCAGCGTGCTGATGGTCGTGGCCGGGATCGGCCTGCTCGCGTGGGTGGTGGCGAAGTCCGACCAGCCCAGGATGGGCGGCTGGCTGCGCGTAGCGCGGGCGGATCAAAACGAATAACCCGCCTCCGCGTGAGCGAAGACGGGTCTGATAGACGAATTCAGATCGGGTCTGGCCTCAGGCCGAGACTTCCTCGATCGCCGCGGCGAGGTCGCCCTCGGAGGTGATGCCCACGAACCGCTTGACCACCTCACCGCCCTTGAAGATCAGGACGGTCGGGATCGCGTTGATGCCGTGGTTGACCGACACCTGCTGGTTCTGGTCGATGTTCACCTTGCCGACCTTGATCTTGCCGTCGTGCTCGCTGGCCAGCTTGTCGATGGTCGGCGAGAGCATCCGGCAGGGCATGCACCACTCGGCCCAGAAATCGACCAGCACCGGCTTGTCGGCGGACTCGACTTCGTCCTTGAAATTGGCGTCAGTGAACTCGTGCACATTTTCAGCGGCCATGGTGGTTCCCTTCTGACTGGCGGGCGGGGCGATCGCCACGCGATGTGAGTGTGTAGAGAGAACGAAGTGTAGCAGCGGCATACGCCCGCCGCAGCCCGTTTTCCGCCTGTAAGGGAGGAGAAAGACGGTCTGTGACTCAGTGAACGCCGGTTACTCCGCCACTATTCCCCCGTCGATGGCCTTGGCCACCGCCAGGGCCTGGCGATGCTCGGCGACATCGTGCACCCGGAATAGCCGGACACCTAGACGGAAATGGGCCACCGAGATCGCCACGCTCCCGGCAACGCGCTCGGAGGCCGATTCCACGCCGGTCACCGCGCCGATGAAGCTCTTGCGGCTCGCCGCGCTGAGGATCGGGTACCCCAGCTTCAGAAGCTCCCCGGTTCCAGCGATGAGCCGGTAGTTCTGCTCCACGCTCTTGCCGAATCCCAGCCCCGGATCGAGCACCACACAGCCCGGTTCGACCCCGGCCTCGAGCGCCGCTTCCGCCCGCTCACCGAGGTATGCCTTCACCGATGCCACCACGCCGCCCTCGTACTCCGGTGTCGTGGGGTACGCGCTCAGACCGGCCGGCGCCTCCTCGGACAGCCGGCGGTGCATCAGCACCAGCCCCGCGCCGCTCCGCGCAGCGAGGTCGAGCATGTCCCGGCTCTCCGTGCCGGCCGCGACATCGTTGATGATCGAAGCCCCCGCCTCAAGCGCCGCCTCGGCCACTTCGGCGAGCGTCGTATCGATGCTCAGCGGCAGCCCGATCCCCGCCTCGCGGATCGCTCGGATCACGGGGAGCACCCGCCGAATCTGCTCCGACGCGCCCACACGCTCGGACCCGAGCCGCGTCGATTCGCCCCCGATATCGAGAAGATCCGCACCGGCCTCGGCCATCAGCAGCGCGCGCCGGAGCGCATCGACCGGATCCAGATGCCGCCCGCCATCCGAAAAAGAGTTCGGCGTGATGTTCAGAATGCCCATGATGCGAGGCGAGGACAGATCGATCGACCCGCCGCCCCCGATCCGCCATGAACCGCTGGCGCTCACTCCGTCGCCCTCCGCTCGCCAATACGGGCGCGGACGCGATCCATGAAACCCAGCGCGCGGGCTGGGATGATCACCGTTGCGTGCATCTCCGAGTCGCCGCTGCGCATGGAGGCGACCATCGGCCCGAGGTCCTCGGGCATCGGGATGCTCCACTGTTTCGAGATGAACGACATGATCGTTTCCAGGTTCAGACTGCCCCGCACGCTCGCATCGTCGGGCAACTGCGCCAGCCAGCCCTGAAGCGAATCTTTGTCCTCGATCGAGCGCATCTCCGGCCCGTAGGCGATCAAGCGGTCCAGCCCGTTCGCCTCATCGGTGTTCGTGATGTAGACCCGTCCGTCGCGCACGAACATCCACCCCTGAACCGCCGGTCCGTTCGCCGCGCCCCGCGAGCCGGGCAGCCACTGTTGCCAGCCGGAACCGCCCGATCGCGCCGGCGTCTCCGCCGTGATCTGAAACCGGTCGAGCGCCACACCGCCGCGCGTGCTGGCATTGCTGATGAGCCGCGACCCGGATCGCGAATTGATGGCCTCGGCGATCGCCGCCCGAACCCGCTCCGGGTCGTCGGCTTCGAGCGCGATCGCGGCTTTGAG
>CBFGVX010000046.1:0-25001 GCA_965652425.1 uncultured bacterium
GCTACGTCGATATCGACGCCGAGGTCCGGATCGGCACGGTGGTCGGCAGCGACGGCTACGACCTGATCGCCCGCCCGACGAGCGAACTGCAGAAGACGGTCTCGCTGTCGATCCTCTGAGCCGAATTCCGTTTCGCGTGCGGTGTCATGAGCGTGGATTCATACCTCGCTCATCGCCGGTTTACAACGCCTGTGCATGATTCTTTATCCGTCCCGCGGATGGCCGCGAACGAATGGAGAACGCTGCACCCGTGAAGCCCGTCAACCAATCGAATGAGGATGCATGCCCCGCCGGCAAACCGCTGCGCTCGTCGCCTCCGGAGCACCGCCCAAGCCAGCACCTGTTCCGGTGCAACGACGGCGACCTCGTCGCGGCCGACCGGAGCGGCAAGCGACCAGGACCCGCCGCGTGCGCTGCGCACGCCGCGTTCAGCGGCTTCGTCTCGCACCCCGACTACCCTTGCGTGGGTGCCAAGTCGGCGCTCGCTCGTTCGAGCTATCTCATCGGGCTGTACCCCTCGATGTCGCAGACGCAGCACGCCCCGGCCGTGGTCGACGACCTGCGATGGTTCGGCGAGCACAGCGCAGAACTCGGCGACTCGTATGTCACCTTCATGGCCGTCTTCGAAAGCCGGGACATCGGCTCGCCGGAGCGGTTCGAGTCCGCGCTGTGGTCGTACCTGCAGGCGATGAACCGCTACGACAGTCTCGACTGCGCGTGGGACCCGTCCGTCAGCGACAACCCGTCCGATCCCGAGTTCAGCTTCAGCGTCGGCGGCAAGGCGTACTTCGTCATCGGCCTTCACCCCAGCGCCCGGCGCGAAGCGAGGAGGTTCCCGTTCCCCATGCTGGTCTTCAACCTGCACTCCCAGTTCGAAGAACTGCGAGAGGCCGGAAAGTTCGAGCGCCTGCGCAGCACCATCCGCAGCCGCGAAGTCGCGCTCGAGGGCAAGCCCAACCCGCTGCTCAAGGACTTCGGCACCTCCAGCGAAGCCGCGCAGTACGCAGGTTGCCCGCACGCCTCGGGCTGGTCGCCGCCCTTCCGTGCGGCATGCACCAACCCCCGCACCCACCAAGGCCCGACCCATCCCACCGACCACGAACGCGAAGAAACGGAGAACCGCGCATGATCGTCAAGACTCAGAAATCCATCGTGATCAACGGCCAACCCCAGACCGACGAACGCACCAGCGGACGCTTCCGCCTCGAACCGCGCACCGGCGCAGCGTTCATCCTGCACAAGGGCCAGACGCTGCGCGTGATCGACCCCATGGGAGAGCAGGTTGCCGACCTGATCTGCTTCGACGCCGAAGACCCGCGCTGCTGGCTCAGCTCGGGCCGCACGATCGACTACGCCAACCGCATCTACCTCCGCAAGGGCGACACCCTGTACTCGAACAGATCGACCGCGATGCTCGACATCGTGGAAGATTCCTCGCGAGGCCACGACTTCCTGCTCACGCCGTGCTGCCAGGAGATGTTCGAAAAGCTCTACGGCATCACCGAGCCGCGCCCGTCGTGCTTCGGCAACCTCGTCAAGAATCTCGAACACTTCGGGATCGAGCCCGATCGCATCCCGACGACGCTCAATGTCTTCATGAGCGTGCGCCCCGACGCCGATACCGGCGAACTCACCATCGGCGCACCCACCAGCAAACCGGGAGACTCGACATCGTTCGTGGCTCATTGCGACCTGATCGTCGGGCTGACCGCGTGCTCGGCGGAAAAATCCAACAACGGCACATTCAAGCCCATCGACTTTGAGATCATCCCCGCCGACGAGCAGGGTTCCCCGGCCATCAGAGCTTCGGCCGATCGCACGCGATGAACCACGACCTGATCGGATGGTTCGCGTCGCTCGTCCTGGTCATCACGATCGCGTACCAGGTGCTCAGCCAGTGGCGATCCGGGACATCCAAGGGCGTGTCCCGCTGGCTGTTCGTCGGGCAGTTCATCGCGTCCGCGAGCTTCACGGTCTACGCCGCGCTCGTCGGCAACACGGTGTTCATCGTCACCAACAGCATGCTCGCGCTGTCGGCCTGCGTTGGCCTGGGCGTTTGGGTGGTGCATCGCCGGGCCGGTGACGCCGGCACCCTCGACGAGACCGACCGGTCGATGCACCACATCGGCATCGCGTGCGCCGACCTTGATCGCTCCGTTCGCTTCTACACGCAGTCCCTCGGCGCTTCGCTCGAGATGCGTTTCAAGGAAAGCAGCGGGCCGGTCGCCATGCTCACCCTGCCGGGCGGATGCCGCCTCGAACTCTTTCAATCGCCGAGCCCGCACAAGACCGCACTGCGGCCACCGGGTTCGTCAGACGGAGGCGATGCCCCGCCGGGATCGCTCGTCCACTTCGCGATCACAGCGACTGATGTGCAGCAGTTGACCGATGCCATCGCCGAAGCCGGTGGCCGCATCGTGACCGAGCCGCAATCCACCCGACTGGAAAACCCCGATGGATCGGTAGGCCCCACGGGTGCGGAAGCGCCCGTCGCCCGCTACAGCTTCCTCCGCGGCCCAAGCAGCGAACTCATCGAAGTGATTCGGCTTGAGACGCCCGCAGACGCACGGCTTTGCGATCCGTTCGAGCGTCGCGCCGTCTATAGACGCACATGAAACGGTCGCAGGCAGTGATTCCGCGTCGTCGCCCGTCGCGTTATCAGATTCTGAGAGCGGCAGAAATCTCCCGTCAATAAAGCAAAAAGGCGTGCCGAAGCACGCCCAGTCGCCCGCTGTCGCGAGTCGTCGAAAGAGTGGAGCCGGGGGGAATCGAACCCCCGTGTCGGAACAGTCCGCATGCCGCTTCTACGCGTGTAGTCGCTGGTTTCATCTCGCTCGTTGAGCCGAGCAGGACACCCTGCTCAACGCGCCAGTCACAGAAAGTTCTCACCGATCGGCGCTGAGACGCCGCCTTTCGGCCAGCCCGATGTCATTGAGCGCCACCCTATCGGGCGTCGGGTGACGCTCAGGCCACTTTATTAGGCGGCCATAGCAAACTGCGGTTCGGCAGTTGTAATTGTGAACGCTTGATAACGCGGTTGCATTCGCCGCGACGCGCCACGACACACATTCCCTGTCCGGTCGATACCGGTCGGCCCCGGTTGTCAAAGAAGTCAACCAACTATAGCACGGACAAAGCCGCCCGGCTCAGTTCGAGGTGGGATCCCTGTTTTCATCCTGTTTCTTCGGCTCCGGCCTCGGCAGGGGGATCACGAACGGGCTGTCACGAACCGCCGGGGCATCGCTGCCGTCCGGACCGGCCGTGTCGTTCTCGCGCGGCTCGAAGGGTGCGGCGTCTTCCGGTGCCAGTTCCGGACGCTGATCGGAGAACGAACTCGCCAGCCGGCGGATGTTCTCGATGTTCTCGCGGTCGTCCTCGGGGAAGAAGATCGCTGGAACCGCGCCGTTCGAGGAGAGCAGGTACAGCACGGTCACGATCTCGGTGTACTGCATATCCAGCCCGTCCTCGAGGACATCCGGCGTCGGTTTAAATGCCATGCGCCGAATCAGCGAGGCGAGATCCCGATCCGCCTTGACCACACGCGGGCTGACCCGCGAAGAAGGTCTGTAGAAAATCTCCGCGCCGGGCGTGCCAGGATCGGCCTTCATCAGCAGCCGTCCGTCCCAAGCGTCCACGAACACATCCTGGAGAAGGCCGAGATTCATTCCGAACAGCACGATCCTGGGCGTGCCGCTCTGGGTGACATAGATCGTCGGCTGGTTCGAGCGGACGATGTCCAGAACGAACTTGTTGCCCATGCTGCGGGTGATGATTCCGGCATCATCGATCTTCTTGAGCGCCTCATACGCGGATACCCGCAGGGCGAGGTCCGGGTTGTTCAGTTGCGATCGCAGGTACTCCCGTATGCCCGGGTCGCGGTTCACAGGCAGCTTGGTCAGCCAGTACATGGCTTCTGCTCGCAAGCCAACGGGACCGTTCTCGATCAGATCCTCGATGTGCGGCCGTACCGTCACATCACCGACCCACGCTCCGGCCTCGATCGCCGCGAGGCGCGGGATCGATTCTGGGTGCGTGTACAGCGGACGGAGGTAGCTGATGGCCGGTTGGCCGATTCCCCTGAGGCACCAACTGATCTGGTCGGCGAGTTCGGGCTGCTCGACCAGTGCTTCGGTGTACCGACGAGCCCATTCCTCGGGGAACGCCTGATCGATCCTAGTGAACTGCAGGAGGTTGATGAACTCCTCGGGGTTGTCGCGGTACTGGATGGGAACATTGACCAGGATCAGTTCTTCGCTGCGTCCCACCGCGACATCGCCACGAACCCCAAATTGAAACTTGTTGTTGATCGCTCGGACAATCTCTCGTGCTCGCGCATGCGAAGGGTTGTCGAGAAGCAGACGGATCGGTTCGGGCTGGATCACTCGTCCGCCCGCAAGCACCCGGCCGCGGTTGCGCTGGATCCGCTCGCCAACGGACTGCTCCGCCGACTCATCGAAGGCGAACGGGTTGATGAAGATATCGCCCCCCGCGTTGGCGACGACCATCGTGTCCGGTCCGGCCGGTGAGGCCACGCCGCGACGGAGGTCGGTGGTGTAGAGCCGTCCGCCTTCCAGACTGGTGACTCCGCTTCCGTTGAGTGCCGACACCTCAACATCAAAGTTCGCCCCGCCGGGAAGCCCTGCGGGAATGTAGGCCTGAACCAGCACGACCGCGGTGTTCGGGCTGTCGATCAATTGCGAAGGCGAAACATTGGCCAGCGGACCGCTCTGCGGAGCGCCGGTGCCGACACCATTCCGGCGCATCTCATCCTCAAGCACCGCGCGAACGCCGATCGGCACGATGCCCGACCCCGTCCCGTCGAGCCCGACGACCAGCCCGTAGCCGGAGACAATCATGCCTTCGGTTCCACGGATGCTCACCTCCGAGCCGATGGTGCCGCGAAGTATGGTCTGGGTATCGCGGATGACGACCGGGACCTGTGTCGTGGCCAGAGGCCGCTCACGCTGCTTCGAGCAGCCGGATACCTGGGCACCAATCAGCGCAGCGAGTGCGGCGAACAGCAGCACCTGCGTCTTGAGATGGAGCCGAAAATCGGTCGGATGGGGACGGTTCAACAAAAGGACGCTCCTTCAATCCTCGTCCCGCGGGCGGACGCATACCTGTCTCGTTCGATGCTCTGGAGGACGGTCGGTTCCGGTCGGTCCGGATCAAACCGGGGTTCCTGCCCGGGCCAATTCCAGCGTACTGCTGACCATCGCTCCGATGCCAGCGTGGACCTCATGGATCGGGGCCTCGCCGTACATGTACGCCGGTGCGGTCACAAGGCGATTCTGCCCATCGATATGCGCTTCGGTCACCGGGTGCTCGGCGTGCGTCGCCCCCATGGTGGCGATCGCCTCGGCGGTATCCTTGTCGCAACCGATCGTCACTTCACAACCCGGTCCACCGCTCGCGGTCCCGAGAACCTTCGCCGCGATCACGGGGGCGATGCAGCACATCCCGATCGGTTTCTGGGCCTCATGGAACGCCTTCACAACGCGCTCGACTTCCGGGTTTACCGAGCAGTCCGCACCGTCAAAGGCGAACGAGCACAGGTTCTTGGCGGCACCGAAGCCGCCGGGGAAGAACACCGCATCGAAGCCGGATTCATCAAGCTGATCGAGGGGCTTGATATCCCCTCGGGCGATGCGGGCGGATTCGGAGAGAACGCGCCGGGAGTCCTTCTCATCGGGCTTTCCCTTGGCGTGATCGATGACATGGGCCTGATCGATATCGGGTGCAAAGCACTGCACGCTCGCCCCGGCTTGGGAAAGATGCAGCAGCAGACTGACGGATTCGTGGATTTCCGAACCGTCGTACACGCCGCAACCGGACAACACAACCGCAACCCGAGACATAGCAGGGCCTTCCAACTGGGAACCTGGGAACCTGTAGACACAGCGTATCTGCTCCGATCGGGTCCGTCCAAAGCCCGAGCGAGGGATTTCTGCAGGGTTCGCGGCTACACTGGCTCCGATGTTCGCAGACCACGCCACAATCGAAGTGAGAGCCGGAGACGGGGGCCGGGGAGCGGTCTCGTTCAGGCGTGAGAAATACATCTCCAAAGGCGGTCCGGATGGCGGGAACGGCGGGAAAGGCGGTTCGGTGATTGCTTACGGCGACCCGAACACCCAGACTCTGCTCGACTTTCGGCATCAGCGCGTCTGGTCGGCCCAGCCCGGCGGTTCCGGGCACGGCAAGAACCAGACCGGTGCCGACGGGGAAGACATCATCATCAATCTCCCTCCGGGAACCCTGATTTACGAGGAACCCGAAGAAGGCGAATCCATCCTCATTGTGGACCTCGCTGAAGGCCAGCACGCCACTCTCGCCCGAGGCGGACAGGGGGGATTCGGCAACGACCACTTCAAGTCGGCCACGCACCAGGCACCATACGAATCAACCCCCGGCGAGCCGGGAGAACGCAAATCCCTGCGCCTGGAGCTCAAACTCATCGCCGACATCGGCCTCGTCGGCAAGCCCAACGCCGGGAAATCGACACTCCTGTCGTCGGTGACCAGGGCGACTCCCAAGATCGGCGACTACCCCTTCACCACGCTTCGGCCCCAGCTGGGCATCGCCTCGCTCGACACCGAACGCCGGCTCGTCCTCGCGGATATCCCGGGACTGATCGAGGGAGCCGCACACGGAGCCGGCCTGGGTCATGAGTTTCTCAGGCACATCGAGCGGACCAGGGTGCTCGTGCACCTGATCGACATCGAGCCGCTCGATGGCTCGGACCCCGCCGAGAACTTCCGCATGATCCGCAACGAGCTGTTCGAGTACAGCCCGGCTCTCGCCGAAAAGCCCGAAATCCTCGCGATCAATAAGCTCGATCTGCTCGGTGGTCGCGAATCGGCTCAGACGGCGGTTGAGATCCTCCGTGCCACCTTGAAACTCGGTGCCGACGAGAAGGTCTACCCGATCTCCGCGGCGACCGGAGAAGGCACCACCGAACTGCTCGAAGCGTGCTGGGAAACGCTTCAGGGCGTTCCCAACTGATCGCCGAACCCGATCAAGGACAGGCGTTTCCGAAGATCGTGAGCAGCCGGTTGAGATCGTCCAGATCCACGAACCCATCACCGTTCGTATCGCCATCCTTGCCGGGCTCGACATCCTGTCCGAAATGTGTGAGCAGGATGTTCAGGTCGTCGAGATCGATGATCCCGTCCTGATCAAAATCAACCGGACACGGCAGGTCGGGGGCGGGTTCGTACTCGATCTGCAAAGAGAAGTTGTCCAGACCGGTCTTGATGTTCGTATTGATCAGTCCTCCAAAGAACGCGAAGCCCTGCCCGAAACCGAAGCGAAGTGGTGCTGCATTCGCTGAAAAGTCCGGATTAGAATTCGGGTCCGATGGCTGTTCGCTATTGAAAAACACTTCGCGAAATGCGGAAGCGTCCAGATCTCCAGCCACAAAGCTCACTACCTCGTCAAGACCGGTGCCCAGGTCGCGGTAGTAGTAGCGGCCATCCTGCTCGATGAAGAAGCGCCCCTGTTGCGAAGTGTTCAGATTCGGATCGAGCCGCACCGCCGTCAGGGCGATCGACACATCGATAATCTCGCCATCGGCTGCTGGGTCCCATATCGCGTCATCGAGAAATGCGATGCCGTAGATGGTGGTCGGCACGGGCGTGAACCAGCGGAACTCAAGGCAGTTCCCCGTTTGTGTATGGTTCCCGTTCAGGATGAATACGAGCCCGCCTTCGCTCCCGTTCAACGGCTTTGTATGCCCTTCGCGCGTCCATTCCGACAGGTCGAAGGTGGACCTGGCGAAATTGACCACTTCGGACGCTCCGACCGAGCCCGCGATCATCAGAAGACACGCTGCGCCTGTGAGTTTGCGTTTCATTGAATTCTCCTCCCTGCGAGCCGCTCTCCCTACCGTGACAAGGAGAACACTCAAGATCTGTTGCCGTATCCCGGCCACGACTGGCCGGTTCATCAGATCAGGCGAGAACCGGCCCCGCATGGGGACACGCCGGGGTTGACAAAATTCAACGAGCGATGTTTCAGTCCGAACGCTTGAGAAGCGCGAGGTACTCAAGATTCCCGGTTCCTGCAGAAATCCGATCGGATGCGGAGTGCTTGCCCCGACGCCTGTTCGCTTTCGGTTTCCCACCAAGAATCGGTGAGGCGGTCCACGCCTCCACCGCGAACCCGAGCCGTTCGATGTCTCTCAGCGTGAGCTCGAGCACCTGCTTCCGGGTCTGCTCATCGAGCACCCCGTCCACAACCGACCCGGCGAACTCGTCCCGAAACGGCCCACCGGAGGCCTCGTAGTGCGGCTTGATCAATGTGACGACCCGGCCATCCGTACCGAGCCACCGCTCCGCCGCAGGAAGGCACTTCTCCTGCACCGTCCAACTCATGTCGATCGTGACCAGATCGACCCCTCCCCGATCGAGCACCTCCGCCGGGGGTTCGAAATGCAGCGCGTTCGACCGCTCGTGCACACTGACGCGTTCATCGATACGCAGCCGGTAATCGAGCACGCCGTACCCGGTGTCTACGGCGAACACACGAGATGCCCCGTGCCGCAACAGGCAGTCCGTGAATCCCCCGGTCGAGCAGCCAAGGTCCGCGCACCACCACCCGGAAGGATCCAGGTCGAATTCGTGCAGCGCATGATGCAGCTTCAGCCCGCCCCGGCTGGCGTATGGGCGGATCGGCTGCTCTGGGACCGGCGAGGCGTTCATTCGTTGGCGGTCACGCGCGTTTCACCCGCGCTCGGACCTTGGGGAATCCCGACGATCGCGACCCCCAGCCGATCGGCGAGTTCCAGGGTCTGTGGCTTCTCGATGATGATCACATCGCCGACCGCGAGCGCGATGCAGCGACCGCCATGCTCGTGCAGATGCTTGATCGTGGTCGGCCCGATCGTTGGCACATCCGAGCGCCGGTCGTGGCCGGCTCGTGCGCCCTTGAGCAGAGTCCAGCCCGCACTGCGGCACAGCTCGCCGCACCGCTTGATCATCCGGTCTGTTCCCTCCACGGCCTCTACCGCGATGACATCGCCCTCGCGAACCGCGATCGCCTGGCCGATGTCCAGGCGCAGCATCTCCTGCAGCAGCGGCCAACCCATGGCGATGTCGCTCTTCTGGCGTGCCGACGGCCGGCTGTGTGTCATGGCACCGGTGGTCGCAAGGTGGTCTGTGATGTGCGCGGTGGAATCGATGAGTTGCACTCCGTCGTTGGCGAGTTCTTCGGCGATCGTAGCGAGGATGAGATGGCTGCGACGATCGTTGCGCAGGCGCATCCAGAGGCGCAAAGCCCGCATATCGGGCGTATTGCGGATGATAGTCATCCAGCTGTGCATCATGCGCGCCTTGTCCACGCGTCCCACCATCACCGCGTATTCGACTCCCATCCCCTTCAAACGCTTGCCCCAGCTGTTGAAACGCAGGGCCCCGACCTCGGCGAAGGAATCGCAGATCTCGGGTAACTCCTTGGGATACTGGTTCACCAACCCCAGACAGCGCACGGGGTGGCCCATGCTCTGCATCCCGCGTGCCACCAGGAGCGGCAACTGACCGCCCCCGGCGATCAGCCCCATCGGCGTGGGCGGCTCGGGTGGATCGGGCAGGATGGCAGGAGGGGCGGACTTCACGATTCGGCCTCATCGGAATCGTCCGGCCCGTGACCGCCCGGAAGCCCGGGCAGAAGTTCCCGGTCCGACAAGCCGTGCGAGCCCTGCTCCGCCATGCGCTCGATGGCCTCGATCGCCGCGCACGGATCGGCGTGTACCGCGAACAGCGAGCGAACCCCCGGCTTCATGAAGCGGTTGTGCACCATGTGATCGAACATCGCCAGCAGCGGGGTCCAATACCCGGCCGAGGACTGGCCCGAATCGTCGTGGAACCCCATCGGTGCGTCCATCGGGTCCGCGGGATTCACGAGGGCGATCGGTTTTGCGTGTTCCCCGAGCAGCCGCCCGACCAGCACCTCGAAGAACTCCTCGAGCGTTCCCAGGCCACCCGGCAGGATCAGGAACGCCTCCGAGCGTTCCTCCAGCATCTGCTTGCGCTCTCGCATCGTCCGAACCACGATGTTCTCGTCGTTGGCCTCGTCGAACAGTTCGGCCTCCTTCAGCCGCTCGGTGATGATCCCCACCACGCGTCCCCCGGCATCGCGGCAGGAACTCGCGACCGCACCCATCAGCCCCTGCGATCCGCCGCCGTACACAAGCTCGCGACCGCTCGATCCGATCATCGCACCAACCTCGCGGGCCACGGCCAGAAAATGCGGCTCGACGGTCGCGCTCGATGAGCAGTAGATCGCGATCGATCGCGGCGGGCGGGGATTCACGACTCACCATCCCGGCCGGGCGGTACCCCGATATCCTCGTTCCAAAGTTCCGGATGCGAACCGATGAACCGTCGCATCAGTTCTCTGCACCGGTCGTTGTCGGCATGCACCAGCTCCACGCCCGCTTCCAGCAGCTTCGCTTCACCGCCCATGAAGGTGTCGTTCTCTCCGATGACGATCCGCGGGATCCGGTGCAGCAGACTCGCTCCGGTGCACATGATGCAGGGACTGAGCGTGGTGGCCAGCGTCAGCTCGTGCCAGTCCCGACGCCTCCCGGCATTGCGAAAACAGACCACCTCGGCGTGGGCAGTGCTGTCACCGGTCTGCACCCGCAGGTTGTGCCCCAGCGCCACCACCGTCCCGTCCGGCCTTCCCAGAGCGGCACCGATGGGGATCCCTCCCTCGGAGGCGGACTTCTCGGCTTGGGCGATCGCCGCGAGCAGCAGCCGATGATCGGTTTCACGGAGTGTTGACATACCCCCAATAGTCCGCTGCCCCGCACGAAATGACAAGCGGGCAGGTCCGGTCTGGAGCGGTCGCTCCACAGGGAATGACCGAACACGCGGATTTTTTTCTTGCCGACCGCACAGACCGGGCGGGCCAGCCCCCGTGGTCTACAATCCTTTCGTGTCTTTTCTCCCAGATAGCAAGCTCTCTCCAGGCCATCCCACGGACCGGGTCGGTCTGCTCACCGACCTCGTGCGCAGGATGAGCGCGATGACCGACCCGGCCGAGGTGCAGCAAGAGTTCTCGAAAACGATGGCAGATTTTTCGCCGTGGGAGGGCTACATCAGTCTCTCCTGTCGTGGGCTCGGGCCCGGTCAGTACAAGATTACCGGCATGGCCCTTGAAGACACCGCGGATCTCAGCGCCCGGATCAATCCGTGGACGAACTGGGAGCGCCTGCAGGTGCGCACGGGTGGGTGGCTCGGCGACTGCATCGAGCGAGGCGAGCCATACCTCACCGGCAATCTGCAACTGCATGATGATTCTGTGCTCGGAAACCGGCTCAGCGGCTTCCGCTCCGCCATGGTCATCCCCCTCTTCGATGAGGGCGAAGCTCTGAACTGGTCGGTCGGCTTGCATCGCCAGCCCGATGCCTTTAACCCCGATCAGGTCGAGGAGTTCATACTCCGAGGCAATCTGATCGGGCGAGTCACCCGCAACCTCGTCATTCAGAAGGAACTGGACCAGCTCAACGCGCAGTTCTCGCAGCAACTCCAGGAAATCGCCGCGATCCAGCGATCGCTGCTCCCCGCCGTGACTCCCACGGTTCCGGGCCTCGAGATCGCGACCAGTTACCTGACCAGCAAGCACGCCGGCGGCGACTACTACGACTTCTTCGAGATGGAGGACGATCAGTTCGGCGTGATCGTTGCCGATGTCGCCGGTCACGGCGCGGGCGCTGCGACCGTCGTCGCGATCCTTCAGGCGCTGCTCCATTCGGCGTACGCCGGCGACCACGACCCCGCCGCGACGCTCGAGCGCGTCAGCCGCGAACTCGTACGCAAGAAGATCGAGAACAACTTTGTCACGGCGTTTTTCGCGGTGTTCGACCCCGCCCGAAGGGTTCTGACCTACTCCAACGCCGGCCACAACCGCCCTTTGCTGCGACGAGCCGACGGCACCGTCGAAGAAGTGCTCGGCGCGACATCAATCCCGCTCGGCATCACCACGGACATCGGCTACGAAACCGATCATGTCGAGCTGCGTCACGGCGATACCCTCGTGCTCTACACCGACGGCATCGTCGAGGCCTTTGCCCCGCGCGATGAGTCCGGCGAGCGAGAAATGTTCGGCAAGCAGCGGCTGATCGAGACGCTCCGCTCATGCACCGGCGAGCCCGACTGCGTGATCGGCTCGATCCACCAGCGACTCTACGAGCACACCGGACTGCGCACGCGCGACGACGACCAGACCGTCGTCGTCATCCGCATCACGGAGCGCTGAGATGACCGGTCCCGACGATCACGCCAACCTCGATTGGTTCGACGAAGACCCCGTCCGTTTCGAGTGTACGCTCTGCGGCAACTGCTGCACCGGACCCAGCGGGTTCATCCTGTTCTCGCGTGAAGAAGGCGAACGCATCGCCCGGCGGCTGGGAATCTCGTACGCGGATTTCTACGAACGCTACACCCACGACACACCGGCGGGCCGCTCCTTCCGAGAAACTCGCTTCAACGCTCGCGACGGCTCTGTCCTGCACGACTGCGTGTTCCTCGATCGGGAATCGAAGCCCGGCGTTCTGGCCTGTTCGCTCTACGAGGATCGCCCGACCCAGTGCCGCACCTTCCCGTTCTGGCCCGAGCACATGGGCTCGCGCCGGTCGTGGCGCCTGCTCGGCAAATCCTGCGAGGGCATCGGCCGGGGCAACTTCATCCCCGCCAGCGAGATCCGTATCCAGCGAGCGAAGCAGGAGCAAAGCCGCCTCGATCGAGGCGATCTCGAACCCTGACTCAGCGATGGAACGACTTACTTCTTGAGCAGCCGCTCGAGATAGTGGATGTCCATGCCGCCCTTCTTGAAGCTCGCGTTGTCCATGAGCTGAAGGTGCAGGCCGATCGTCGTGTGGATCGGCTCGACCCGCAGTTCCGAGAGCGCCCGCTTCGTGCGCCGGATGCACGCCTCGCGCGTCGGAGCGTGCACGATCAGCTTGGCGATCATGGAGTCGTAGGTGGGGGGGACTCGGTACCCCGGCACCACATGCGTATCCATCCGCACGCCAAGCCCGCCCGGAGCGGCGAACTGCTCGATCAGGCCGGGCGAGGGAGCGAAGTTCCGGTCCGGGTTCTCCGCGTTGATGCGGCACTCGATCGCGTGACCGTTGATCGAGATGTCCCGCTGCTTGAAGGGCAACGGCTCGCCGCCTGCCACGCGAATACCGGTTGCCACGATGTCCACGCCGGTGATCATTTCGGTGACGGGGTGCTCGACCTGCACGCGCGTGTTGACCTCGAGCAGGTAGAAGTTCTGCTTCTCGTCCATCAGGAACTCGACGGTCGCCGCGCCGGAGTACCCGGCGTTCTTGATCAGGCGCGCGGCGGACTTGCAGACCTCATCGCGTTTCTTCGGATCGATACCCGGTCCCGGGGCTTCCTCGATGAGCTTCTGGTGCCGTCGCTGCGTCGAGCAGTCGCGCTCGTACAGGTGCACCGCGTTGCCGTGGCTGTCGCCGATGACCTGCACCTCGATGTGGCGGGCGTGCTCGAGGAACTTCTCGACATAGACCGAGCCGTTGCCGAAGGCCGCCGAGGCCTCCTGGGTCGCCTGCTTGATGGCCGGCGCGAGTTCGGCCTCGGTGCGCACGACGCGCATCCCGCGTCCGCCGCCGCCCGCCGCCGCCTTCACGATCAGCGGGAAGCCGATCTTCTTGCCGACCTCGATGGCTTCCTGTGGGTCTTCGATCGCGCCGTCGGAACCGGGGAACACCGGCACCTTCGCCTTGCGCGCCATCTGTTTGCAGCTGATCTTGTCGCCGAGCAGCGCCATCGCCTCGTGCGACGGGCCGATGAACACGAAGTTCGAGTCCTTGCACACCTCGGCGAAGTGCGCGTTCTCGGCGAGGAAGCCGTACCCGGGATGGATCGAGTCGCAGCCGGTGATCTCCGCCGCCGCGATGATCCGCGGGATCGACAGGTAGCTCTCGCCCGCCGGACCCGGACCGATGCACACCGCCTTGTCGGCGAGCTTCAGGTACGGCGCGCCGGCATCGGCCTCCGAAAACACGCACACGCACTCGATGCCGAGATCGCGGCAGGCGCGGATGATCCGGAGAGCGATCTCTCCACGGTTGGCAATGAGGACTCGCTTGAGCATGAAAGCCGCCGAAGGAAGAAACGGTTCAGGACGGACGCACGAGGAACAGCGGCTGGCCGTATTCGACCGGCTCAGCGTTCTTCACCAGCACCTTGGCGATCTTGCCCGAGCACTCGGCCTTGATCTCGCTGAAGACCTTCATCGCCTCCACGATGCACACCGTCGTGTCCTGGCTCACATTGTCGCCGACGGATACATACGACGGGCTCTCCGGATCGGGGGACGAATAAAAGGTGCCGACCATCGGCGAAGTGATCGGGACCAGACCCGCTTCGTCATCGCCACCGCTCGCGACCTGGGCCGGGGCTGAGGCCGCCGGCGATGCGGCGACCGGAGCGGCTGCCGGTGCCTGAGCGGGTGCGGGAGCCATCGCGGTCCCTGCGCTCGCGTAGGGCCGACGGAGCGAAACGGATTCCTGCTCGTCCTTGAGGTCGAGTTCTGACAGGTCGTTCTCGACCATCAGTTTGACGAGTTCCTTGAGCTTGCGAATGTCGATCATATGGTCGCCCACTCCATGTCGGTTGGGAGGCTGCAGAGGTCTTTCCCGCCGCGCGGGGTGACGAGGATATCGTTTTCGATGCGGACACCGCCAACGCCGGGCAGATAAATCCCCGGCTCGATGGTGATCACCATGCCCGGTTCGAGCACGGTATCCGAGGTTTTCGCGACCCGCGGCCCCTCGTGCACATCCAGCCCGATCCCGTGACCGAGACTGTGCCCGAAGGCCTCGCCGTAGCCGGCCTTGGTGATGTGGTCGCGAGCGACGGCGTCGAGTTGCTTGCCGGTCATGCCCGGCTGCACGGCGTCGATGGCCTTGAGGAACGCGTCGCGGGTGATCGTGTAGATCTCTTTCATCTGCCTGGACCAGGTCCCGAGCGAGAAGGTCCGGGTCATGTCGCTGCGGTAGCCGTCCACGGTGCAGCCCCAGTCGATCAGCAGCGGCTTGCCCTTGGCGAGCTTGGTCTTGCCCGGCACAGCGTGCGGCAGCGAGCCGTTGGCCTGAGCCGCGACGATCGGGCCGAACGCAGGCTTCTCCGAGCCGCGCGTCTTCATCTCGAATTCGAGCCGGGCGCACACCTCAAGCTCGGTCTGGCCGGGTTTGACGGTTTCCAGCGTGGCCACGAGGGCCTCCTGCTGGATCTTCACGGCCTTGCGGATCGATTTGATCTCATCGTCGGTTTTGAACAGGCGGAGATTCGCGACGAGGTCCGTGGTGCTGTGCAGGCGCTTGGTGCCACCCTTGCCGAGTGCTTTGACGAGCGCCTCACGCTGGGCGAGCGTCATGACATCGGACTGCACGCCAACCGCATCGGCACCGAGATCGTTCAGATGCTTCGCGGTCGCTTCCGAGATCGCCCCCGAACGCATCACCACCTTGACTCCGCTCAGACGATCCAGTTCTTCCCCGAACCGGAAGTCGCTCACGATGGCGAATTGTCTGGCCGTCACGATCGCGTGGCTGTCCTCGCCCCGAAACCCGGACAGGTAATGGATGTCCGCCGGGTTTGTGATCAGCAGCGCATCGATGGAACGCTGCTTGAGCGAGGCCCGGAGCCGTTTGAGGCGAGCGGCGTGCGGATCGGTTGCGCTGGAGCGTTTGGCCATAGGGTCGGGAGTATATCGGCCAGCCGGGGTCGCCGCCGATTCAGGAGGGGCTGCCGCTTTCACTCGACTCGCGGATGGATACCGGTTTGGCGAGTACCTCGTTGATCGCGATCAGCGTAGCGAGCTTCGGTCCGCTCCCATCTTTGCGAGTCGATCCGCGCAAAAGCGACCGAACTTCCGCCGACACTCCAGTCCGCGGTTCGCTTCGTGCCGATCGGGCGACATTCGCGTCGCTGATCGGCGCATCCGAGAGTTGCTGAGAGATCGAACGCCCTTCGATCACCGCCGGCGGGGCGGTCTTCTCCGCCTGACGCATCATCCAGCGGATATCCACCTGATCCTGACGAATCGGTGACTGGGTTGGCGTCGCCGGGCGACCCGGCTGCGCGCCCTGTGCCGGCCGCTGGCGCTGTCCGGGTTGGGGTTGCTGGCCCGCTGCTCGACCCTGGGGCGGTTGAGCAGAACGGCGCGTCGGGAGCGGCTGCCCACGCATGCCCTGCCCCTTGGGCAGACGCTGCCCGCTCGCGGGACCGCCCGACTGCGTCGGCATCGGGGCGATCATCGAAGCGTTCTTGCCAGAGACCTGTCTGGACTGCCGCTCGCGGAGTTCCCGCAACTGCTGCTGCCGACGCTCGGCCAGCCGCTGCAGCTCCGTCATCCGATCCTCGCGAGCGGAAGATGGCTGGCTTTGGCCTTGCGGCTCGGACACACGACCCGTCCGAAGCTCCTCTTCACGCCGGCGGGCGGCCTCGGCCCGTTGGCGCTTCACATCCGCCTGCTCGCGCAGTTTCTGAGCCGCCCACGACAGCGCGGGAGCACTCAGGAATATGGCGAAGATGAGGAATTGCAACCAGTTACTCAAAGGGAATCCTTTCGCTCGCCGTCACTTTACCCTCCCCGACCCCGAATCTCATACCGAAGTATCCCTATTTTCTTCCAGACGCTCCTTGAGCATGGCTATCCGGGCTTCCCGTCGTTCCAGGGTCCTCGCATCCGTCGGTTCATTTCTCAAATTGGGCGGAGTCTTTTTATTCGCTCGGCGGCTGTGGAGCATTTCATTGACCTTCTGCGAGATCCATGTCACCGCTGGCAGCAGGATCAGAAGGCCAAAGAGGATCATCTGAAAGTCGAGTTTCATCGAGCGTACCTCGGCAACAGCCCCCAATCGGTCCGCTCGAAGCGGCACCCGAACAGGCCGCCCAGCGCGTCTTCGGTAATGGTCCGGTCCGGTGGGCCGTCCATCGCCACTCGCCCTTCGACGCTGAGCCCGATGACCCGATCCGCGACCGCCCGGGCAAACCCGAGGTCGTGGACCACCAGCACGCAACGAACCCCACGCTGCGTCATGGACCCGAGCAACTCGGCGACGCGGACGGCGTGGTGCGGATCGAGCGACGCGATGGGCTCGTCCGCCAGAAGGTATCGTGTCCGCTCGCTCGATTCGTACCCGAACTGGGCGATGGCTCGGGCGATCGCCGCGAGCTGGCGCTGGCCCACGCTCAGCGCAGAGAACCGGTCGTCGCTCCGGTCATCAAGCCCGACTTCCCCGATCGCGCGATCCACGCTCTCGCGTGAAGGACTCAGAACGGTCCTCGCCAGACCGACTACCTCGCGAACCGTCAGCGGCGAGCTGACCGTCGGCGTCTGAGAGACATACGCGATCCTCCGAACGCGTTCGATCGCGCTCAGACCGCTCAGTTCCCGCCCGTCCAGCGTGATCCGGCCGCTGCATTCCTTCCCGTCCTGCAGCCGACCCAGCAGACGCAGCAGAGTCGACTTGCCCGCGCCGTTCGGCCCGATGATCGCCGTCACCGGATCGTCGAACGATAGCGAAACATCGCGCAGCACATCCGTACGCTGCGGATACGAGAAACTCAGACCATCGGTAGCAAGCGTCATCTCAGAGCGCCCTCGCCTGATCCAGATGGCGTTTCGAGCCCGAAAGCAGCATCGCGATGAAGACCGGCGCACCGACGATCGCGCTGATGATCCCCACCGGGATCCGCCCGGTCGACATGACCGCGTCCGTCGAACCGCTCCACATTGCCACCCCGACCGAGAGCAGGTCGGCACCCAGCACGAAGCAACCGCCGACCAACGCCGCCGCGACAATCAGCCCGCGATGCCTTGCGCCGACCAGCATCCGAGCGATGTGCGGGCAGACCAGCCCGACAAAACCGATCGGACCAGCCAGCAGCACCGTTCCGGCCGTCAAGACACCCGCGATCCCGAAGCAGCAGGTCCGAAGAGTCCTGGGGTTCACCCCGACCGACCGCGCCTCATCATCGGGCAGACTCGCCGCGTCCAGCTTCCGCCCGAGCGAGATCGCCACCGCCGTTCCCGCGAGTGTGACCCCGCCGATCGACAGCAGGACCCCCCAGCCCGTCTCCTCGCTGATGCTCCCCAGCATCCAGCGGCTGAACCGCGCAAGCCCGCGGTCCGGCAGGAACTGCTGCACCAACATCGTCAGTGCACCAAAACACACACTCACCATCACCCCGATCAGCAGCAGCGCCACCGGATCCAGTTCCCCGCGCGACCGGGCCAGGGCGTACACCAGAAAGAGTGCGCTGAACGCGCCGACCACCGCCCCGACCGATTCCGCACCGATGCCTCCGAACTCCACGCCGCTCACGATCACCAGCACCACGCCGAGCGAAGCCCCGGAGGTCAGCCCCAGCACCCACGGCGAGGCCAGCGGGTTGCGGAGCGTCGCCTGCAGGAGGGTCCCGCTGCACGCCAGGGCCATCCCGATCACCAGCGCGGATACCGCAGAAATCAGCCGCAGTTCCGCGATCGTACCATCCGATGAAAGCCCCAGCCCCAGCGGTCCCAGCATCAGCCGGCACGCGAACAGCGCTGCGCACAGCACCGCCGCAATCCCGATCGCCATGGTCTTCCGATTCAGCATCACGGTCCAGAGTAGCCGAGGAAACCCTCACTGGCCCGCAGAGCCGCCAACCCCCGTGGCCTGCGTGCGGATCTCCTCGATCACCCCGAGCATCGCCGTCGAGGGCAGCATGCACTTTTCATCGGTCACGACGAACACACGACCGTTCTCGATCGCCGGCATCGACAGCCCCGCCGCGGCTCCCAGAACCTGCTCCATCTCGGCCCTTGGGTCCCCGCCCGGCAGCAGCACCACGATGCTCTCCGGGCGCATCGCCGCCAGCGTTTCTGCATCCAAGCTCAGGTATGCCGGACCCGATTCCGGGATCGGCTGCCCCCCCAACCGTTGCACCAGTTCCCAGTGAAACGCCCCCGGCCCGATCACCGACAGCGGCCGGGCCGAGGCCACGATCACCGTCCGGCCCAGATCCAGGTCGCCTTCAAGCCCCGCCTCAAAAGCCCTGACCAGTTCATCCGCCCGGTCCGAGCCGCCGCAGAGCGCATCCATCCGTGGAATGGATTCGATCACATCGTTGAGCGTCAGCAGGGGGAGTTCCACGATGGTCCAGCCACGCTCCGCGGCCATCTCTACCAGCCGCCCCGGCAATCCGCCCGCCGTTTCCTGGGCCACGATGTGCGTCGGCGCGGCGAGGATCAGCGATTCATAATCAATCCCCGTCAGGTCGCCCACGATCGGCACGCTCGGGTCGGTGAATCGGTCGTACTGCTGCCTCCCGACGATCCTCTGACCGTGCCCGAGCGCGTGCAGCGTGTCGGCGAGCGCCGGGGACAGCACCGCGAGCCGAACCTCCCCCTCCCCGGGAGCGTTCGCACGCTGGCGTTGATCGCACCCCCACAGCACAAGCACAAAACACGCGCAAATAATCCGAGAAAACCGGAGAGAGTGTTCGAATCGCATACCATCGATGGTAGTCTCAATGGGCGTGAAGGATCACGGCTCCCCACGAACAGGAGGTTGTCAGATATGGGCGTTCTCAGCAAATGGTTCAAGAGATCTGGCTCGGAGGATCGGCAGACCTCCGGCAAATCATCTGTCGTTCTGGAAGCCAAGCCCGCCGCCGCCAACAACAACCAGCCCGTTCCGGCTCGGGATCAGGCCGAGCGCCTACGCCGCGCCGTTGCCGCCGAACAGCAGACCGTTCGGCAGGAGCGGGAGACCGAAGTAGATCATTCCCATATCGACCTCGAACAGTCGGACTCCGATCACTCCGCTGACTCAACCGACGACGATGCACCACTCGATGCTTCGCAGTCCATCAGCCGCAAACCCAGGTCGCCGCGCAGCAAACAGGAACTCATCGAGGAACTGCACCGGAATTATCAGGAAGTTCTCGGCCTCATCCGCAAACTCGATACCCACCTTGACGACGCCAAAGACCGCTCTCAAACCATCGCCGACACTGCCTCGCAGTACGCCAGGTTGGCCCCCGTGCTCGAATCACTGCCCGACCGGTTCGATCAGCGCGCGGGCCAACTCAGCGAGGACATCCGCTCCAGCATCAGCGAGGAAGGAGCCGCCGCTCGGCAGCTCCTCGAACGCATCGAATCGGCCATCGTTCATGTCGGCACCGACATCGAACGCTCGACCAACCAGCAGGGGCAACTCGTGCAGACCATGGCCGAGTTCCGCGAAAGTCTGTCCGAACTTTCCCGCTCGTCTACTGCCGCGTGCGAGTCGGTGCGTGACTCCGAACTCCGCGCCGCCGAACGCGACCAGGCGCTGCTCTCCCAGCTCCGCCAGACCCGCCTCTGGCTGATCGGTCTGACCGTGGGAGTCGGAGCCATCGGACTGACCGCGGTCATCCTCGGCATCATCGCGCTCAAGGGCTGATCAGATCACGGTCGAGCGACCGCTCCCAGCGAAGCACCGATGACCGATGCCAGTTCATCGAGCGTCTCTTTTGGATAGAACACGCTCGGCCAGTCGCGCCTGCATTCGAGCTCCCGAACCGCCAGCCCGCGCTCCAGCGATCGCGCCTTGGTGTCGATCTTGTTCAGTTCTTCGCGATGAGCCTTCCGCACTTCGGCCAGTCGCTCGTGCATCGCACGGTACAGTTCGAGCCGCTCCACAGAATCGCGTGGGGCTTGCTCGATCCGGTCGAGCATTGCGCGCTTCTCAGCCGCGGCGGTCGTGTCCCCGAGCAGACCCGGGTTGTGCCTCGCCGAATGCGCTTTCCACACCGCCCGATCCCGCGCATCCTCGGTCGCATCGCGCTGCGCCTCCACCGGCAAGCGGCGATACACATCCGCCGTGATCGCCACGCTCGGGGCCAGGTCCTCGCCAAGCCACGCGCCGATCCAATCGTCCGCTGCCCGGTCGTACACCGCACCCCCCGTGCCGTGAATGAAGAGGTCGCACAGCCCCCGTCGCAGCGAAGCCGTCAGCGACAACGCTTTCGTCGCCAGCAGGTCCGGATCGAACATGGGCTGCTCGACCATCTCCGCATACAGAGGCCGCCGACCTTTCTCCCGGTCCAGCAGCCAGAACGGCAATTCCCATCGCTCCTCACGATCCATCGCGAACAGCGGCCCGATTCCCGCCTCGGGATGCTTCAAGACCGCCCGGTTGTACGCCCGCACGCAGGATGCCGCATCCCGGACCGCCATCGCAAAGAACGACTTCCAACTCGTCGTTCGAACCAAACGCTGGGCGGTGAACGACGCGACGCCTATCCACCGGTCCAGCAACTCAGCATTGGCCCGATCGACCTGCTCGGCCAGCGACGCCGTGTCACCGTGCCAGTCCAGCGCGCCCACGATGCGTTCCAGAGCCGCGCGATCCGATCCAACCAGTCCGGTCGGGAACGCCGCACGGCTCAACTCCGCAGACCCAAGCGGTCGCTCCAGCCGCGAGAGCGTCGGCCCGCCGCTTCGCGCCCGCAGATGGACGGCGACGGCTTCAACCGCATCATCCGCCGTGGTGCGGACCGCTGAGACCCGGACCGGATCGACCACATCGTGATCGACCACTACCGCCGCCGCGACCCCGCCGATCGATCGTGCCAGCCGGTCCGCCGCGATGTACTTGGCAAAAATGCCCGGATGCCAGAACCCCGCCTGATGACCGGTCATGATCACCGGTCGATCTGTCGGCAGGCCGAGTTGAGCCCGCTCGTCCCGCTGTTCTTTCGTCGTGCGCTCGAACCGTGCCAGCGCGAGCCCGGCCCAAGTCTCCGCACCGGGCGACGCCCGCACAGACACCCCGGCCACGCCGCTCACTTGCAGCACGCCCCGCTGACCAGATCGATCAGTGCCGTGTCCGGCAGCGAATCCTCGTGACGCTGCAGTTCGCGATGCAGGACGGTGCGGTAGTGGTTGTACCGGATCGCGTCGTCGTTCAGCGGACCGCCGAAAGTCCGGTCGGGATCGTTGTAGATCAGCTTCACCGGGATCTCGCACACCCGGTGCCCCTTGGCGATCGACTGCACCCAGAACTGCATCGGGAACGCGTACCCGTCCTCGTCGAACGCCATGTCCCGCACCGCGTCCACCCGGTACGCCTTGAACCCGCAGAACGCATCGGTGATGTGCAGCCCCGAAGGACCCAGCCGCTCGTTCAGTTCCGCCGTGATCTTCTTGTTGATCGCCGCACGGTTCGGCGGCGGGGCGTCATCTGACGCGACCGGCGCCAGATACCGCGACCCGCTGATGATGTCGCAGTCGTCCCGCTCGATCCGCTCCAGAAAAGTCGGGATCGCCTCCGGCTCGTGCTGTTCATCGCAGTCCATCGTGATCACCCAGTCGTACCCGTCGACCGCCGCCCACCGGAACGCGTCCTGCAGGGAGCGACCGTACCCGCGGTTCGTGCTGTGCCGGATGACCTCCACGGGAAACGACGGCAACATGCACGGCGTGCTGTCCGTTGATCCGTCGTCGATCACCAGAACATGCGGGCTCTGTTCAAGTACGCGCCCCATCACGCGATTGATGTACTTCTCTTCGTTGTAGACGGGGATCGCGACCAGAACCTTCTGCATAAACGAGACCTCGTTGGACAGGAACGCACCAAAGCGGTGGGGGATGTCAAGGCGAATCGTGCCCGGAGTCTAGGCAGACCGACCCGCCTCAGGCGACCCGCCTTCAAGAGGTCAGTTCCCGCTCCCGATGGGCGTGGTCACCTGCCCGGCCTGCTCGATCCGCCACCGTCCCGTAATCAGGTCCAGAATGACCCGCTCCGCCGGCAGATGCCGCCCGCTCCGCGCATCGAAGAAAGTCACCCGGTTCCCCGGCAACGCCGAGGCGATGATGCGGCTGGCATCACGGGCATAACTCAGACGATCCGCGACCACCTGCGATTCACGGTGCGTCGCGAGCACCGCGCCCTCCGCTTCAACGCTTTCGAGTTCGTACTGCGACCCCGCCTGCTCGCCCGGCTGCGTCACCGTCGCCGTCAACCGCTCGGTCTCGACCACGGTCAGCGAATCGGCACCGGGATGCCGGTGACGCATCCGCACATCCCGCGACATCACAATCCGCCCGTCGGTCCGATCCGCGTCCAGCGAACCGGCCCAGTCGAACACCGTCGTGCCCCGAGCGTCGGTTGGCAACTCGTCTTCCGTCGAGGACCCGTCCGCGCGCTCGCGTCGATCCTCGTAAACCAGCCGCCCCGCACCCGGCACGGTGATCCGGTTCGTATCGCGCTGAGCCACGATCTCGACACCGCTCAGGCGGGCCGCCGTCTCGAGCATCCGCTCCGGAGCATCCGGCCCGGCCGAGTACCGCCGCCCCTCAGCCCGCGCCTCGCCGTCCAGCCCGGCCTCCAGTCGCAGCGAGACCAGCGCCTCGACCTCGTCGCCCTCACTCAGCGAGCGCCGGGCCTGCTCATCGAGCAGATCGGGAACCAGTGACAGCGTCAGCCGCTCACCCCGCATCGAGTACTCATCACCCAGCATCGTCCCGGCATCCGCGCGTACCGAGCCCGCGAACTCCGCGATCCCCGCCCGATCGTCAAACCGCATCGACCGCTCCCAGAGGATCCGGCCGTGGTCGTACCCCTCCGCAAGCGGGTTCTGCGCAGCGTACGACAGCACTCCACCGCCGAACACTGTGAGCAACCGGGGCTCGCGATCAAACCGGATCGACTCGCCCGTGATGCTGAAACCCTCCGCGAATTCCTCGGACGCGCTCGCGCCAGACCCGTCAGCGCTCGTATACAGGCCCACCGTCGCGGGATACCCCACCAGCGTCATCGTGCCGGTCCGCTCCGAGGCGTGCAGCGTCGCCGCCGCGAGGTCCAGCCCTTCCCGCGTCCGAAGCGTCACATCGCCGCTCGAATCGATGCTCTGAACCTGCGTGCGCCCGTCCGCATCCGCCAGCAGCACCGCGTCGATCGTCTGCCCCGCCAGGCGATCGCCGTTCACCAGAGCCACCGCATCGCCGCTCGCCGAGGCGCGGCTGGGAACGATCCGGCCGTCCGTGCGCTGTCCCGCCACATCGAACAGCACATCCATCCGCGCCGCTCGAATGTCCGCGCTGACATCCCCATCATTGATCACCGCCGTTGCCCGCTCCTGCACGCTGATGCGGCTCAGATCGTTCTGAGGCCTCCCGTCCACCATGCGGCTGACGAAATCGGCCCGCAGAAACTCGCCGTTGACCTGCGCGCTCGGCGTCCGAGCATCGATCGTCCCCGCCGCCGTCATCCAGCGCACCATCGGGCTCGAACTCACCCGCGAAGCCGCGGAGGAGGTATCGAGCACCACATCGGCCCGCTCGGTCCACTCGATCGTGGTCTGCTCGTCGCTGCCGCCGAATCCCGACAGCATCGTGACGCGCCCCGCGCCCGGGAATGCAGCGATCCCCGCCGCAAGGTCCACATCCACCGCGCCGGTCCGAACACTCGCCTCGCCGGGGAATTCAAACTCCACTCCAAGCAGACCGCCCACGCCCCGCACCGCCAGCCGACGCGTCGTGAATCCCCATGCGAGCGATCCGCAGCGAATCGAAGCGCCCGACTCCTCGTCGCGGAGCACCACCGCCGAACTCTCCGTCGCACGGAAACGCGCAGCCAGGTCATCACGCTCCAGTTGAGCCGGCACATCGATCAGCGGCACGATCTCGATCGAACCGGCGTTGGTGAACCGGATCGGCAACTGGTCGGCATCGGTTCCCTCATCCGCCGAAGCCCCTCCTCCCGATCCACCGTTCCCAGTCGGCCCTCCCGCTCCCCGTTCAACCGAAGTTGAACCGATCATCAGCGGCGCGATCGCGTTCGAGGCCAGTTGGCGGTCACGAAGGCGCACCCACACCTCCGCCTCGTCCGCTCTTGCGCTCCGCCCGCCCTGCGACAACTCCACCTGCCTCGGAAACGCCACTCGGTAGAGGTCGATCAGCCCGGCACCACCCGTCAATCCGGCCCCATC